>JAJDAI010001181.1 GCA_029261955.1 Deltaproteobacteria bacterium
ACCGCTTCGAAGGCGAGAACCTGCCGCTCGGCAAGCTCCGCAAGGCGATCAGCCTGTCCCAGGAGCGCTACTGCGGCGTGATGGCGACGCTGCGGGACGTGATGCCGATCGACGCGCAGCTCATCGTGAACGGCGAGGACGTCGGTCTGGTGGCGAAAGCGCTCGCCAGCTGAGCTCGGGGAGTCCAGCGGACCGAAGCCGCCGCGGATAGACTCCGCGCTCGCTCGACCCCGGGAGGCTCCCCTTGACCATGCTCCGCTTGACCCTGCTCGCCCTCGCCCTCTCCCTGACCGCCTGCAGCGGCTCCGACGCCCCGGCTGAAACCGAAGAGGCCCCGGCGGAGGAGGCCCCTGAGGCGGCGGTCGAGGAAGCGCCCGAGGCGGCAGCCGATGAGGCGCCCAAGGCAGACACCGCAGCGGAGGCACCGGCCACGAAGGCGCCCAAGGGAGACACGGACTTCCCCGAGTTCGCGCCCACGGGCAAGGAGGTCAACCAGCCCCTCGACCAGTCCGTCTCGCTCGTCCAGTTCGGCTCGCTCAAGAACGGCGAGGTCGAGGTGACCGGCAAGTTCACGGCCATCGGCGGCGGCGCGAACATCGATCCGACGGACCTGCGCACGGCGCGAGGCGAGCTGGACATCGACTTCCAGGCGGTCGCCAGCGGGGATGTCGCCCGCGACAAGAACATCGCCGAGACCTTCTTCCTCTCCGCGACGCCCAACGCGCTGCACGGCAACGTCCAGCTCACGAACTTCCGCCCCGAGAAGCAGACGGTGAAGGTCGGTGAGACCATCAAGGCCGACGCGACGCTGTCGGTGAACATGGGCATCGAGATCAGCAACGTGAACGTGTCCATGACCCTCCAGCGCCTGGGCGAGAACCGCTGGGAGTTCGCGTTGGTCGACGGCTTCACCCTGTCCATCGACAACCTGGGCCTGGGTGAGCGCCTGAAGACGCTCATGGCGCTCTGCGACCACAAGTCCGTTGCCGACGAGGTCAAGGCCACCGGGAAGCTCGTCTTCGGGATCTGAGCGCCCGGGGCGGCCCGCGACTTCAGGGCCGCGGCGTCTCCGACCGCGCAAAGACCGGCGGCTCACCCTGCCAGACCGGCCTGAGCCCGATGTCGCTCTCGGCGTCACCCGGTCGCTTGGGGCTGCGCTCGCTCAGGCGCGCGAAGCGCTCACCGAAGCGCCAACTGCCGCCGCGCACGCTGACGAAGCGCGTGCCCTCGGCCGCCGGCGCGGGCTCCCAGATCCACTCCGCCACGTTGCCGTGCACATCCGCCAGACCCGCCGGGTTCTCGGCCAGCGTGCCCACCGGGTGGGTCTTGTTGTCGCCGTTGTCCTTGAGCCACGCGACGCGCAGCAGCGCCTCGGGGCCCTCGCCCACCCAGGCCGTCTGGCCCTGCACGCCGCCCGCCGCCGCCCGCTGCCACTCCGCGGCGCCAGGCAGGCGGAAGCCCCCAGCGAGGCGGGTCTGCTCCACCGAGCGCCCCTCGCTCGCGACGCAGTCCGGCACCCCCGCGTAGATCGGCTCGACGCCGGCCGCGACGCTCAGCGCGTTGCAGAAGGCCAGGGCGCGGCACCAGTTCACCTGCTCCACCGGCAGGTCGTCGCCCACGTAGAAGGACGGCCGGTCGCCGAGCAGGGCCGCCCAGAGCCCCTGGCTCACCTCCCGGCTGGCCGCCCAGAGCGGCTCCTCGCCCGGCACCCGCACCAGCTCGAAGGGCAGGCCGGCGACCTGGCTGGCCTGGCGGCGCTGGCCCAGCCGATCCCGGATGGCTGCGACGCGCTCCGCATCCAGGCCGCGGCGCTCCAGGGTCCAGGCCATCAGCGCCAGGAGCGCGACGTCGTCCTGCTCCTGCCAGACCTCGGCCACCCGGCCGGAGATCTCGCCGCGCAGCTCCACCGCCTCGTCGAGGAAGTGCAGGCGCGCGCGCAGGGCCAGATCCTCCAGGTGGTCGTAGGGGCCGGGGACGTCCTCGTCGGGCAGGAAGCGGCCGATGCCCTTCGCGAGGGCCTCGCTGCTGCGCGGGTCCACGGGCGCCGCCTCGGGCGCGGGCGTGGGTGCCGACGTGGCCTCGGGCGCGGCGGCCACCTGCTCCACGGCTTCGGGAGGCGAGTCGTCGGCACAGCGCGAGACGAGGGTCGCGACGAAGGCCAGGGCGAACAGGCCGACGGCAGCCAGGCCGGCGCGCTTGCGCAGGGCCGCCGGCACCGCCCGCTCGAGGTCCATGGCCGCCGAGGTCGAGATCATCGGCCCCTTGACCTGCCCGCTCTCCAGTTCGAAGAGCAGCTCCTGCGCCGACGCCTGCCGCATCGCGGCGTCGGGGTTCACGGCGCGACGCAGGATCGGGGCGACATCCGCGGGCAGCACATCCAGATCGACGCTGTCCAGGCGGGCCAGGCCCGCCCCGGGGCCCAGGTCGAAGAACAGGGCCATCGCGAGGCGGCCCAGGGCGAAGACGTCCGAGCGGGCGTCGGGCATCGAGCCGGCCCGGACCTCGGGGGCGAGGTAGGGGGTGAGGGGATCCTCTTCGGGCGGCAGGCGGTCCCCGGGGCGACGGTGCAGGCCGAACTCGTGCACCACCGCGCGGCCGTCCTCGGCGAGGCCCACCGACTCCAGGCGCAGGCCCCCGTGCACGAGCCCCTGGGAGTGTCCGTAGGCGAGCGCCCGCGCGATCTCGACCACCAGCGCCACCTTGCGCCGCACGCTCCAGCCGCGGGTGGAGCCCTCGGCGAGGCTGCCGCGCGCGGGCTTCTCGAAGGACCAGGCCAGCATCGACTCATCGACCTGGAGCACCTGCGCGATGTGCGGGCTCCCGGTGCCGAAGCGACCGAGCGTCTCCATGGCCTCCATGCCGTCCAGGAAGCTCAGGAGCAGGAAGCCCTGATCGAGGGCGCGCGGATCGAAGGCCGAGACCAGGACCGGGGCCTTGGTGGACGGACGTCGGGCCTGCCAGGTGGACGCGAAGTCCCCGTAGCCGGCGGGGCGCACGAGCTCGGCGCCCGCGAGGCCGTCACCGACCCCGGGCTTCCACTGGGCGCGCAGGCGGGCGACGAGCTCCCGCTGCCGCGCTTCGGTGATCGGGCCCTCGTCGAGGATGCCCTCTTCCCGGTTGCGCAGCAGGCGCTCGAGCTCCTCCACCCACGCGCGCACGTCCCGAGTCAGGGTCGGTCGTCGTTCCGTGGGTCGGCCGTCGCTCACGGGGTGCTCATCGCCTCTGTTCCGGGGCCGCAGCGCGGTCTCCCAGACACATCATGCGCTGCGGATCACCTCGGGCAACAGGCCCTCGTGGCGAAACACCCGCCAGAGCCAGCGCACCGGCATGTTCCCCGATTCGAGGTAGACGCGGTGGAAGGCGCGGTCGAGCTCCAGGCCCTCCAGGCGGCCCTTCTGGGCCTCGGCCACGTCGGCCTTCAGCTGCCACACGAGGCGGTTGCCGGTGAGGTAGGACAGCGGGTAGCCCCGCTCCTGGGAGTACCAGTTCAGCTCGGCCTGCACCCGCCCGGGCACGAAGCCTGTGACGGCCTCCAGCAAGGCGCCCGCAGCCTCGAACGGGTCGTCCGAGGAGGTGTCGCAGTCGACGCCGACGTCCAGGAAGCGGCGATCGCCGGTCATGAAGAAGAGGTCGATGGCCACCCGGGCGCCGATGCGGGCGATGTCGCGCTTGCCGCTGAAGCGCGCCTCGTCGGTCAGCTCGCCCAGGTAGCCCTGGTCGAGCATGTAGTCCTCGAGCATCGTCGTCCAACCCTCGGCGTGGTGCGCTCCGTCGTACAGACGCCGCACGGGCGAGGGGTGAGCGGCCGCCGTGGCGAGCTGGAGGTGGTGCCCGGGGATGCCCTCGTGGACCATCATCATCGGGATGCCCAGCTCGGTGTGCTCGGGCAGCAGCTCCGGCGTCAGCGTCAGGTAGACGAGGCTGGTCTTCGTGCCGCTGCGCAGCGGCGGGGGCGGCATCATCGCGCCGGCGGGGATGCTGGGCTCCATGAAGGGCGGCGTCGCCATGATCTTCATGTCCTGGTCGTCGAGCACCGGGAAGAGATCGTCCTTCTTGATGAAGGCCAGGATGCGCTCGCGCTCCACCTCGTAGCGGCGGAGCACGCCGTTCATGTCGCTCGGGTCCTCCAGCTCCACCGCGAAGCGCTCGTCGAGGTACTTCGCCAGGTCGGCGTGGGACATCGACGGCTCGAGGCCGTACCTCACGGTGAGGCTCGCCGCGAGCGTGTCGAGGTCGGCGTGGATCTCCGCGAGGTAGTCGGTCGCGAGGGCGTGCAGCGCGTCGAGGTCCAGGTCGATGCCCTTGCTGGCGACGATGGAGCGCGCCGCCACGGCGCCGACGTGGATGGCGTCGGTGGTGGGCAGGGCCTTCAAGCCGGTGACGTAGCCGGTGAGGGCGACCTCGGCGGTCTCGATGGCGGCGGCCAGCTCGTCGCGTCGGTCCCAGCCCTCGTGGTCCGCCCAGCCGAGCAGCGTGGCGAAGAGGCCGGGCAGCTCCTCCACCTTGTCGACGTCGATCTTCGCCCAGCGGGCGACGGGGGTGTCCAGGCGCTCCAGCATCGCGTCGACGAAGGCGGGCACGCCGCTCAGACGCGCCGTGATGTCGTGCAGGCGCTCCGCCGCGGGGCGCGGGTCGTTCACGAAGATCAGGAAGAGCGGGGAGCCCACGTCCTCGCCCACCGTGGGGAGCTGCCGCAGCTGCAGGCGGCCGCTCAGCTCCAGGGTGTTGCGCAGGATGGCGGCGCCGAACTCCAGCTCCATGAGCTCCCGGTCGAGCGCGTCGTGGAAGGAGTCGGTGGGCGGCAGCGCGGCGAGTTCGTCCAGCAGGGCGCGGGCCGTCGCGACCCGGGCCTCGGCCGCAGCGATGGACGGATCGGGCAGGCGGTCGTGCGGACCGCTCGTGCCGAGGAAGACCCCCGCGTTGGGGTCTTCGGTCACGAAGTCGACAAAGGTCTGGACGAACTCGGCGTGGCTGGCCATGGGCGCTCCCGGTGAGGGGCGCATTGTCCGCTCAAGTGCGGACGGGATCCAGCCCCGGGGAACTACTCGACGAGCTCGGCCGAGAGGATGTAGTCCAGCTGCGGGAACTGCGCCTTCAGGTAGGCGTTGCCGCGCGCCTGCACGAGGCCCTGCGCCGGGCCGCGTCCGCTGGGAGCGCCCTCGCCGTAGCCCGAGTAGACCTGGTTCAGCACGTCCATGCTGCGCAGCTTGCCGAAGGGCGCGAAGCCCATGCCGTCGAGGCGCGTGTTGTCGCCCAGGTTCATGAACAGCTGCGTGGTGCGCGTGTTCGGGCCGGCGGTGGCGAAGGTGATGGTGCCGGCGGCGTTGGTCTCCACGACCGGGTCGTCGGTGATCTTGGCGTTGCGCCAGACCTTCGCGACGTTCGGGTCCCCGTGCACGCCGAACTGGGCCATGAAGCCGCTGATGACGCGGAACATCGCGATGTCGGTGAAGTAGTCGATCTTCACGAGGTTGTAGAAGCGGTCGGCGGCCTTGGGGGCCCAGGCGCGGGTGACGTCGATGAGGATGTCGCCCTTCGAGGTGACGAACTTGACCGTGTAGGTGGCCGGGGCCTCCTCCGCCGCCAGGCTCGCGTCGAGCATCGCGGGGTTGTAGTCGGGCGCCGGGGTGGCCTCGGCCGCGGGCTCGCCTTCGACCGCCGTCGCGGCCTTGGCCGGAGCCTTCGCGGGCGCGGGCTTGGCGACCTTGGCGGGGGTGGGCTCGGGCGGCGGCTCGGGCGGCGGCTCGGAGGAGCAGGCGGCAAGCAGGATCAGGACGGGCAGCAGGCGTCGAAGCATCGGAACTCTCCCAAAAGCGGTCGGGAGTGTACCGGTCAGCCGGCGATCATGCGCTCCAGGGCTTCGACGCTGCTGGAGAGCGCCGCCCTCCGCTCCGGTGGCAGCGACCCCGTGAGCTGCTGGAGCGCCTCGGCGTTGTACTCGAGGCCTCGGATGCTGCCCTTCGCCCGGTTGAGCCGAACCGACTCGGCCAGCAGCATCAGCGCGTCCTCGGCCCGCTCGGAACCGAGGAGGGTGGCCAGGGCCCCCGTCGTGCGGGCCAGGCCGAGCACGTCACCGAGGGTCTCCTGGTCCTGGTAGGCCGACCACAGCGCCTGCCCGGCCTCGTCGGAGGAGCCCGCGAGGGTGAGCAACCGGCCCTCCGTTTCGAGCACCGCGGCCCGCTCCCGTCCCATGTTCAGGGACTCGTAGATCGATCGCGCGTTCCGGGCGTGGCGCAGGGCGCGGCCCTGGGCCTCCTCCTCCATGCCGGGGCGGGCGTCGACGTGCAGCGCCAGGCGCGCGAGCAGGTGGTCGGTCTCGGCCACCTCGGCCAGGAAGGCCGGCTCGTCGCCCAGCTTGTGGAAGACCTCGCGGCTGCGGCGCAGCAGGCCGGCGGCGCGAAGCGGGTCCCCGAGGCGGACGAAGACCGCCGCCTGGTCGTTGAGCAGGCGCGCCGCGTCCAGGGCGTGACCCGCGGACTGGAGCTCGGCGATGGCGGCGTCGAGCTGGGCCAGGGCCGCTTCGAGGTCCTCGGCGTGGCCGCGGTCGTAGAGCACCCCGGCCAGCAGCGAGCGAGCGCGGGCGCTGTGAACCGGATCGTCGAGCAGCTCGATGGCCTGGGCCAGCTGGAGCGCGGCGGCCTCGAGCGTGAAGTCGTCGCCCAGCAACGCGCCGTGCCATTGGAGCTCGCCCAGCTCGGCGCGGATCCGGCCCTGGAGCAGGCGGCCCTGGTCGGTGTCGGGCAGGCCCTCCAACAGGGCCAGGGCGCGGCGGCCCGTGGACAGGGCGACGTCGTGGCGGTTGGCGGCGGCGGCGTCGCGGGCCTCGTCGAGCAGGTCGGTCAGCTCGTCTTCGAGGCTGGGGGCCTCGGGCTCCGGCTCCGGTTCCGGCTCGGGCGCCGGTGCGGGCTCGACGTCGTCCACCGGCTCCGGCTCGTGTTCAAAGCGGATCGCCGGGACCGGCTCGGGGTGGAAGGCGGGCGGGGCCTCGGCCAGGGGCTCGCCCTCGTCCGGGGTCAGGCGGTCCTGCCAGGCCAGGCGGAGGGCGGGGATCAGCCCGTCCCTCAAGCGGCCTCGCAGGACACCCCCGAGGTTCACGCCGCCGGCACCATCGGTGGCCAGGGGCACGCCGCGGTCCACGGCCGTCTGGAGCGCCTCGAGGACCTGGAGCTCCGTGCGACGGAGCAGGGTCGAGAGCACCCCGACGTCCAGGGGGTCGGGCAACCAGGCCGCGGCGCGCAGCACGATGAGCGCGTCCTCGCTCAGGCCGGACCAGGGCAGCGGATCGGCCGTGAAGACCGCCGAGCCGAGGATCGCGCCGGCGCCTTCCACCCGGCGGATCGTGTCGAGCAGCCGCCCCGCGGCCCCATCGGGGGCGGTGGAGAAGTGAACCACCAGGCCCGCGCTCAGTCGGTGGGGCTGGCAGACGAGGCTCTGGAGCGCGTCCAGGGACTCGGTGTCGGCCAGCTGCGCCTGCTCGAAGACGAGGGCGAGCGGCAGCTCGCTCTGCGCCGCGAGGGCGTTGATGAGCGGCACGATCGACGCCACGGGGTCGAGGCGCTCGTCCTCCCCCAGCAGCCGCCGCCGCAAGCCGCCGTGAGCCCGACCAGCTGCCGCATCGAGCACGGTGCGGGGCTCGGTCGCCTCCCGCTCGAGCAGCTGACGCAGGAACTGCACGACGCCGCGCCCGCCCGACGCGCGGCAGGGCACGCGCAGGAGGGACCAGGTGTCGGGGGTGGAGATGAAGGAGCCGATGACCGCGAGCGATCGGCCCGTCTGAAGCTGGGTCCAGAGGGTGTCCATGGTGCCTCCACCCCGAGGCTATGCCTCCTTTCTCGATCGCACCCTGACCGTGGGCAGAGCCCGTCGTAAGCAGGGCCTCGGTGGCAGTGGTCGAGGCCGAGTGATTGGGGCAAGGTGTGCCGCATGAAGCTCGTCACCTGGACCGCCGCCGCCTCCCTGCTCCTGCTGCTGGGCTGCCCCTCGGAGCGGCCGAGCGACGACGACGACTCGGCCGCG
>JAJDAI010001182.1 GCA_029261955.1 Deltaproteobacteria bacterium
CGCCGTGTAGTCGGCGTAGCCGGGCTTCGTCGAGCGCATGTGAGCGTCCAGCAGGGTCACCCCCGAGACGCGCACGAGCAGGAACGTCATCAAGATCGGCGCCACGACCGCAGCCCAGCCCATCGGCTGATCGAGCGCGCAGAGCCACAGCCCCCACCACAGCAGCGCCTCGCCGAAGTAGTTGGGGTGCCGCGACCAGCGCCACAGGCCCGTGTCGAGCACCTGGCCGGTGCGCGCCGGGTCTCGCCGGAACGCCTGCAGCTGCCGATCGGCGACCACCTCGAAGCCCAGGCCGATCGCGAACACCAGGGCTCCTACGCCGTCGAGGAGCGTGAGCCCGTCGGGCACCGGCGCCGCACCGGCCAGCTGCAGCGGCGCCGAGATGACCAGGGCGAGGCTGCCCTGCAGAACGAAGACCTGGAAGAAGCTGACCCACCAGTAGCGCTCCGGCCCGAAGCGCTCGCGAAAGGCCGCGTAGCGCGGATCCTCGGGCTCCCCGCGCGCGCGCAGAAGGAGGTGCAGCCACAGCCGCAGCGCCCAGGCCGCCACGAGGACCAGCAGCAGCGTCTTGCCGGGCGTGAGCCCGGTGCGCGCGACCGTGTGGGCGGTGATGAGCAGGAACAGCATCGACCACCAGGGGTCCACGATGCTCGCGTCCCGCAGGCGCACGCTGACGAGCCAGAGGACCACCATCAGCGCGAGCACGAGGGCGGCGTTGGCGGCGAAGAGGGCTGCGGTCATCGGCGCGCTCCGCGGTGGGTCGAGTCCAGGATCCAGCGGTCCATCTCACCCCACCTCTCGTACAGCCACCGATCGCGCCCAGTCTCGGGGATCGCGTCGGCGGGAAAGCGGCGCAGGCGAACCCGAATGGTCCGCCCCACCAGGGCTCCGGCCCAGAAGTCCGCGAAGGTCGCGGCGCCCTCGAAGCCCGAGTGCTCGACGAGGACGACGTCGGCTCCCGCGGCGGCGTCGAGCAGGGCCAGCACGCCCCCAGGGCGGGGCGGCAGCACGGCAGCGTAGCGCTCGGCGATCGCCAGGAGCTCGGTCGCCGCGCGATCGCGAAGCGCCGCCACCCGCTGGGCGAGCTTGCCCTCGCTGAACCGCGTGCCCTCGGGGTAGATGAGCACCGCCGAGCCCGCGTCGAGCCCCTGGGCGAGCCGCGCGACCGCGGCGATCTCGGCCTCCTTGCGGGGCGCCGCGCGATCGATGAAGGCGTTGGGCAGCCGCCGTCCGACGACGTCGAGGCAAGGATCCCAGAGGAGCTCACGCTTGAGCACGTAGCGCAGCTGCAGGCGGTTGGGGTTCGCCACCAGCGCCGCGGTCACCCCCGTGTCCGCGACGCTGCTGTGGCGCACGAGGAGGACGAGGGGGCCCTGGCGCGCGAGCTCGAGACCCTCGACCTGCAGGGTCCAGCCGAAGATCACCCGGGCGCCGTGGAACAGGGCGCGGGTCCACCCCCGCTGCAGCGCCGCGTTCGCCTCGCGGTACCGGTCGGCACCGCCGATCCAGCCACCCAGCGTCGCGCCCCAGACGAGCGCGGCCACCAGGAGCCCGAGCACCTCACAGCCCAGGTACAGCGCGAAGAAGGCCAGGGCGCGGGTGCGTGGCCGGTGGGCGATCTGCCCGCGGCCCGCATCGACCAGCAGGGCCAGGGTCAGCCACCCCGGAGCGCCAAGAACGCAGATCGCGGCCAGCCCCCCGTACAGCGGCACGCTGATGGCGCGCCGTGCCCAGATCGAGATGAGGGTCTCCGTCGGTCCGAGGTCGACCGTCATGGGGCCAGCCCCTCGCCCGAGGCGCCGTAGCGAGCGAGCCACCCCTTCAGGCGGAGCTTCCGGCGGCTCGCATCGCAGGTCATGGTCCGCACCTTGCCGAAGACGGGTCGCTCCGGCCCCCAGGCGCGGTCGAAGCGCCCGAAGCACCACGCAACGCCGCTGCAGCCGTTGGGGCCGCGGCCATCGATCGCCCAGCGGTCGTTGAGTCGAATCAGCGTCTGCCAGGCCTCCGAGGGGTGCGCGCTCCAGCCCAGCACCATCTTGGCCCACAGCATGCGCAGGTACCCGTGCACCGCGCCGTCCCGTCGGAGCTGGCGCTGGCAGGCATTCCACAGCGGTTCGTGCGTGCCCGCCTGCTCGAAGGCCGCCGGGTCGTGGAGCCAGGGGCGGGGGTCGTCCGCGTGCTCGTCCAGGGTCTTGAGGGCCCACGCGGGCAGGGCCTCGTAGCGCTGCAGATCGGCGCCCCGGTGGTGAGCGAAGACGAAGCCGAGCTCCCGCCAGGTCAGCAGCTGGTCGAGGAAGGCCTCGGCGCCGGCCGACAGCCCGTAGAAGCCCTCCCGCGACCCCACCCGCTCGGGGCGCAAGCGCCCGGGGTGCCACTGCTCGGCCTCCAGGATCGACTCGACGATCTCGTGGCTGCTGACGTGTCCGAAGTGCAGGTAGGGGGAGAGGCCGCTCTCCCCGTTTCGGTCCGGGTGCCGCGAGTCCTCGGGGTAGCGCGCCAGCCCGGCCCCCCCGAAGCGCTCGATCCGCGCCTCCCCCGCCCGGCTCCCCCCGGTCAGGCCCGCCACCGGCGGCACCTCGTGGTCGAGGGGGAGCGCCGCGAGGAACCCGGGATCCGTCAAGGCCGCCTCGGGGGTGGCCGGCCAGCGAGCCAGGACCTCGGCCGGCACGACCGCGCGTCCGGCGGAGTAGCCGCCCAGGGGGTCTTCCAGGGGGACCTCTTCGAAGAGCTCCTCCACCCCCCGGTGGAGCACGCGCCGGAAGCTCGCGGCCGTCGTGAAGGCCTTCGAGGTCGAGGCCAGCGGGACGAGCCCGTTGCCATCGACGGCTTCGAGCCTCGAGGACACCTGCCGGGCCGCCGAGGCGAGCATGCGGGGCAGGAAGTACGCGGGGGAGTCGTCGGTCACCACGAGGCACGCGCGCGTCGAGAGCGCGGCGAGGAGCCCGCTCCCGGCGCCCACGGCCGGTTCGACGTAGGGCGTGTAGGTGACGCCCGCCGAGCCGAAGCGGCGCGCGTTGACGGCCATGCCATCGAGCACGAAGCGGTGGACCCGGGCGGTGTTGTGCTGGTGTCCCGCGCGCAGCGCCTCGAGCACGAGCAGCGGACGCCCCAACCGGTGGGCATGCCACACCGCGTGCTGCAGCGCGAAGCTGGTGCGCGCGCGGCGGGCCGCGGTCATCCAGTAGACGACGTACTCCCCGTCCCCCCTCAGGGGGCGATCGCAGACCACCCGCACCCGGGACGCTGGCGCTGGAACGACCATCAGAGGTGGGCGTGGATCGTGAGGTCGGAGCGCGGGGTGCTCGGAGCCGGGGCGGGTCTGCCGTTCACTGCACGGTCCGCACGAGCCGGCCGGTCTCGTAGCCCTGGACCACCAGCCGCTCGAGGATCCCGGCGTAGACCCCCTCCTCCATCGTGGAGGTCCGCGACAGGATCCAGAGGTAGTCGCGGCCGGGGTGCCCCACGACGGCGTACTCGTAGTCCTCCCCCAGGTCGATGACCCAGTAGTCCCCCCAGAATGGGCCGAAGAAGCTGACCTCGAGCTGGGCGTTGGTCGCGGTGTCGGTCACCCGCGCGCGCCCCAGCGCCGTGCTCTCGCGCCCGGTCAGCGAGCCCTTCCGGCACCGGTTCAGGACCTCGATCTCCCCGTCGTCCTTCAGCGAGTAGGTCGCCGTCGTTCCAGTGCAGCCGCGCTGAAAGCTCTGCGGGAAGCTGGCGATCTCGTACCAGGTGCCCAGGTAGCGCTCCAGGTCCACCGAGGTGACCGTCTGCAGGGGCGGGAGCCCCGAGCGGACGCTGGGGGTCGTGCTGCACGCCGGCATCAGCAGCAGGGCGAGCAGCGAGGTGAGGACGGGGCTCGGGCGGAGGTGGCTCATCGGTTGCTCCGTGTGCTCGGGGGGCGAGGGCTCACCTGCGAGGCCAGGGGGATCAGGATCTCGTTGCGCCGCATCGGCCCCGGGATCCAGGGCGGGTTGTACTGGGCGACCTCGGGCGCCCCGATGGCTTCGAGTCCCCTCTCCGCGAGCGCGGACTCGAGCGACTCCGTCACCGCGCCGCGGCGCTTCACCGCCCGCCCCCGAAAGGGCGCAGCGGCCCAGGCCCCCCCCGGCAAGGCGACGATCTGGATGCGGGGGTCGGTCGGGCGGGGCAGGGTCGAGGCGGTGAATTCCGAGGGCATCGTGAAGGAGACGGTCCACCCGCCTCCGCGCTCTGCGGAGGCACCCACCGGGGCGGTCATCGCGATCTTCGCCGAGCGAGACGCCGAGACCGGAGCGGTCATCTCAACCGACTCGGCCGCCTCGTTCGCGCCGAAGATGAAGCCGGCGAGCACCCGAAACCCTTCGTTCACGGCCTCCTTGAAGTCCTCTCCTGGGACCGTGACCCGGGCTTCGAGGCGCGGCTCGTAGCGCCGGACCTCCCAGCCGTCGTAGCTGGCCTCCACGTCCCAGTCCGGCGTCTCGATCGGGGCTGCGATCAGGCCGGTCCCGGCCAGGGTCG
>JAJDAI010001183.1 GCA_029261955.1 Deltaproteobacteria bacterium
AGTCGACGCAGGCCAGGCCGGCCTCGTGGTGCACGTCCGCTTCGATCTGGCAGACGGTGCGCCCGTCGGGCAGCTGGCTGGAGTCGGAGCAGGCCTCGGCCGGGGCTCCACTCACCTCGACGAGGCCCTGGTAGGACAGGGAGATGCGCGCGCTGCGGCTGTGGCAGCCGAAGCAACGATCGTCAGACGGCAGGGCGTCGATGGGCGGGTGGGCGGCGCCTTCGCCCGGGTGCGCGGCCGAGTGGCAGGCGCCGCAGCCCGAGCCGCCGGAGACCGCGTCGTCGCGGTTGGCTCGGCGGGTGTTCAGGTGGCAGCCGGCGCAGAGGCGACGCAGGTGGTCTTCGCCGGGGGAGGGCTGCTCCGACGCCAGCACCTCGGCGATCGTCTGGTGGCCGTCCGGCAGCTCCAGCTCCCCAAAGAGCCAGCGATCCACGGAGACCAGGCCGCGGGCGGTGGCCATGGGTGATCCGAGCGTGCGCTCCGCCTGCGCGGCGTGGCAGGCGCCCTGGCCGCAGGTGGCGCCCACGCGGTCCAGGGCGCCGGGCTCCAGCTCCAGCCCGCGGTGGGCGCGGCCGAGGGTCGGTGCGGCGGGATCCCCGGCGTGGCAGAGGTCGCAGCTCAAGGCGCCGTGCAGCCCCCCGGGACCCTCCGAGGCCGTGTGGCAGGACGCGCAGCCCGAGGGCGCCACCGAAGCCGGCTCGTCCCGGGACCCACAGCCCGCCAGCAGGAGGACCCCCAGGAGCAGCGCGAGCCTCACTTGATCCCCAGCTCCCGCATGCGGCGCCAGAGCGTCGTCCGGCTGATGCCCAGGGCCTCGGCTGCCGCCTCGCGACGCCAGCGGGTGGCTTCGAGCGCCTCGAGAATGGCTTCGCGCCCCAGCTCCTCGCTCGCGATGACCGGGACCGCCGGGACCGCCGGGACCGCCGGCAGCTGGTTCGCCTGGAGTTCGGGCGGCAGGTCGCTGACGTGGATCGTCTGGCCCTGGCAGACCGCGACTGCGAACTCCAAGGCGTTCTCCAGCTGCCGCACGTTGCCCGGCCACCCGAAAGCCAGCATGACGCGCAGCGCGTCCGGCGAGAGCTGCAGCAGCCGGCCGTGCCGCGCACCGACCCGGGCCAGCAGGTGGTGAGCCAGCGGCGCGATGTCGTCGCGGCGATCGCGCAGCGGCGGGATGTGGATGGGCACGACGCGCAGGCGGTAGTAGAGGTCGTCTCGGAACTCGCCCGCCGCCACCATCGCCTCCAGGTCGCGGTTGGTGGCCGCGATGACGCGCACGTCGGCCTCGCGCTCGCTGCTCTCGCCGACCCGCTGGTAGGTCCGCTCCTGGAGCACGCGCAGCAACTTCGCCTGGAGCGTCGCCGAGGTGTCCCCCACCTCGTCCAGGAAGAGCGTGCCTCCCGCCGCCAGCTCGAAGCGGCCCACGCGGTCGCGCACCGCGCCGGTGAAGGCGCCGCGAACGTGGCCGAAGAGCTCGGACTCCAGCAGGTGCTCCGGCAGGGCCGCGCAGTTGACGGCCACGAAGGGGCCACCCCGGCGTGGCGAGCGGGCGTGAGCGGCGCGGGCCACGACCTCCTTGCCGGTTCCGCTGGCGCCGGTCAGCAGCAGCGTGGCGTCGCTGACCTCCAGGATCTCGAGCAGCCGAAAGATCGCCAGCATCGCCTGGGAGCGCCCGATCAGGCCCTCGAAGACGGTCGGCGGCTGGGTGCCTGTGGACAGGTCCGCGGCGCCGGCGCGCAGCACCACGATCCACCGCACGTGCGGGTCGCAGTAGGAGCCCATGCTGTGCCGGATGGGCGCCGCGGTGACCGACACCTCCAGGGCGCTGCCGTCTTCGACCCGCAGCGTCGCCCGCCAGCCCTCCTGCCGGGTGCCCTCGAGCAGCGCCTTGCGCATGGTGCCGCCCGGCCCGAACAGCTCCGCGCCCAGCAGCTCGGCGACGGGGCGGCCGGCCAGGTTCGCCGCGGCCTGCTGCCCGATGAGGTCACCGAGCGTGCTCGAGGCGTGCAGCACGGCGAAGTTCGAGTCCAGGCAGACCAGGGAGCGCCCCAGGGCCGCGAAGGCCGAGCCCATGGCGTCGAAGACGGCGTTGAAGCCGGCGGACAGCTCCGGCTGGGGGCCCTGCTCGCTCATCGCGACCTGCTCGGGGCGGGCACGGTCAGTCCGGCTTTTCCAGCGACACACCGAAGCGGTCGATGTACTCGCGGAAGCCGGCGTGCAGGGACTCGCGCTCCAGCCCCCACATGGCGGCGTCGTAGCGGTGCCGCCCCCGGGCATCGGAGCGCTTCTCGTTCAGCCAACCCTCCAGCAGCGCCGTCTCGCTCTGCTCGAGCCCGAAGTGCTGCTCGAGGCGGTGCACCATGCCGACCTGGTCCCCGATGAGCTCGTTGAAGGACACGTCGAAGAAGCGGCTCTCGTCGCCGATGCGGTCGCGCGCCTCCATCGCCCGCTGCACGCCCGTCTGGAAGCGCTCGGTGATGTGCGCGCCGATGGTCGGCGGGTGGATCGTGCCCTGGAGGGTGCGCCGGGCCAGCGAGATCATCGAGCTGTAGGACGCCACGCAGTCGTAGGGATCGCGGTGGGTCCACACGATGCAGGCGTCGGGGAACACCTCCATGAGCGCGTCCACGAACCACAGGTGCTCGGGGCACTTCAGCACAAGCTGCTCCGCCGGCCAGCGGTGCAGCATCATCTTGAGCGTGCGCTTGTACTCGCGGTAGGCCCAGACCATGTCCTGCTGGTTCAGCCAGTCGCCGTAGTCGGCGAGGCCGTGGCAGATGTCGAAGTTGACCACCGAGAAGGTGTTCGACAGCAGCGGCCAGCACTCCTCGCAGGTGGTCGCCTTGATCTCGTGGACCTCGCGCATCTCCGGCACGACCCGGTAGGCGAAGGCCAGGTCCATGTTGATCCGGCGGATCCGCTTCTTGCGGTCGCGGGCGAAGTCGGGGTGCGTCGGCACCGGCGCCGTCAGCTCCCAGAAGCGCAAGGCGCGGCGGTGCTCGGCCTGCTCCAGCATGTTCTGGAGCACCGTCGTGCCGCTCCGCGGGAAGCCCAAGACGAAGATCGGCCGCTCAATCTCGATGTCTTCGGCTTCGGGGTGGTCCTTGAACCACT
>JAJDAI010001184.1 GCA_029261955.1 Deltaproteobacteria bacterium
CAGCCTTCTGGAGCGTCTGCTCGTTCAGCGGGGCGGAGTCCAACTGGATGCCGTCGAGGCGGATCTGGTCCACCCAGGGATCGTGGTACTCCACCACGGCGCCCTTCTCCTGGAGCAGCAGGATGACGTCCATGGCCGGGCTCTCGCGCACGTCGGTCACGTTGGCCTTGTAGGCGACGCCGATCACGAGCACGCGGCTGCCGTTGACGGCCTTGCGGTCGTCGTTGAGCGAGTCGACCACCAGCTCCACCACGTAGGCGGGCATCGAGGCGTTCACCTCGGAGGCGAGCTCGATGAAGCGCGCGGTGTAGTTCAGGCGCTTGAGCACCCAGCTGAGGTAGTGCGGGTCGACCGGGATGCAGTGACCGCCCAGGCCGGGGCCCGGGTAGAACTTCATGAAGCCGAAGGGCTTGGTGCCGGCCGCGTCGATGACCTCCCAGGTGTCGAGCCCGAGCTTGCGGCACATCAGGGCCACCTCGTTGACGAGGCCGATGTTCACGGCGCGGAAGGTGTTCTCCAGCAGCTTCGCCATCTCGGCCGCCTGGGTGCTCGACATGAGCACGACGTTCTCGAGAAAGGCCGAGTACATGGCCTGGCCGGCGCGGCCGCAGGCGGGCGTGACCCCGCCGATGAGCCGGGGCGTGTTCCGCGAGTCGAAGGTCGGGTTCCCGGGGTCCACGCGCTCCGGCGAGAAGCAGAGGAAGTAGTCGTCCCCGACCGTCAGGCCCGCCTCCTCGAAGAGCGGCAGCACCACCTCCTCGGTCGTGCCGGGGAAGGTCGTGGACTCGAGCACGATCAGCTGGCCGCGCCGCAGGTAGGTGGCCACCTGGCGAGACGCCTCGGTGATGTACGAGATGTCGGGGTCACGCGTCTTCGACAGCGGGGTGGGCACGCAGATGGACACCACGTCGCGCTCGCCGAGGTCGCTGAAGTCGGAGCGAGCGCGGTAGCGGCCCGCCCGCACGGCGGCCGAGAGTTCGAGGTCGGAGACGTCGCCGATGTGGGACTCGCCAGCGTTCAGGCGCTCGACGGTCTGCTCGGCGACGTCGTAGCCCGTGACGTCGAAGCCGACGTCCACGAGGGCCATGGCCAGCGGCAGGCCGACGTAGCCCTGCCCGATGATCGCCACCTGGGCGTCCTGTTGGCCCACGAGGGCGAGCAGGTGGTCGAGCGGCGAGCTGGCGGTCATCGAGGGCTCCGGGACGAAACGGGCGCGGATGGTACCAGGGCGGCCCGCCGGCGGCGGAGCAGGGGCAGCAACCAGAAAACCCCCGCCGCCTCGCAGCCGACGGGCAGGCCGCCGGGCGGTCGGAAGGGGTCGGTGTCCGCCCGGTACTCGTCGAGGTTCGAGGCCCCGTCCTGATCGGGGTCCCCCGCGGCGTCGTCCCGCAGGGGGTCCAGGCCCCAGGCGAGCTCCCACACGTCGTCCATGCCGTCGGCGTCCCCGTCCGGCGGCAGCGCCGTGGTGCCGAGGTCCAGGAGCTCCCCGGCCTCGAGGGTCAGCGACTCGCCCTGCTCCAGGGCGCGCCCGTCGGGCCAAACGACGGGCACCCAGCTGGGGTCGTTCTCGCAGAACGGGGTCCAGCTCACGCGGACGCGCAGGGGATCGGGCGGCAGGCCAGCCAGGCTCCAGCTCCCCCCGCCGTCGCTGGAGGCCTGGGCGATCACGGCGCCGCCGGACCAGACCTCGAGCCGCGCCCCGCGCAGGGGGAGCCCGGCCTGGCGCACGACGCGGCCGCTGAGGGTGGCGCCGTGGGCCGGGTCGAGGCTCGCTTCGTAGGCCCCCGGCCCTGCGATCGGCACCGCCACCTCGGCGACGAGCAGATCGGAGGTGCCGCGCGTGACGCGCACGATCAGGTCCTCGGCGGGCAGCCCAACGAAGTCCAGCAAAGCCGGCCCGTCGGTGATGCGGCTGGCGAGCGCCTGCGAGCTGTCCGCGTGCAGCACGGAGACCAGGGCACCCTCGGCTTGTGCCTGAAACTCCACCTGCAGCACCACCTCGGCTTCCAGGGTCAAGGCGGGCAGGCCGAGGTCCGCGGACAGCTCGATGGGCTCCGCGAGGGCGGGGCTGGCCACGCCGGGCCACCAGCGACGCCCGTAGCCTGCGGCGTCGATCTGGAGCGTCGTCTCGCCCCCGCGCAGCGCCGCAAACTCGAAGCGGCCATCGGCCCCGCTCTGCGCGGTCACCGTCAGCGAGGTCCGGAGCTGGGCCCCGGCGATGGGCTGCCCGGCCGCGTCCACCAGCTGTCCACTCAGCGCCACCGGATCCGGGAGCACGAAGTCCGCCTGGCGCACCGCGCCCCGCTCGGCCCCGACCGGCTCCGCCTCCTGCTGCGACCAGGTGCCGGGCCAGTACCAGGGCGCCCCCTCCTCCGGCGTAGCGGACAGGCGGTAGTGCCCGTCCACCGGCAGACCGTCGATCCGGATCGAGTCCAGGCCGGCGAGCGAGTAGCTGCCCTCGTCGGCGCTGTCCCGCCTCATCAGGTTCGCGTTGTAGAAGTCGAGCCCCACCGCGGAGACCTCGGCCGGCACGAGGCCCTGTCCGTCCCGCACCGTCCCTTCGAGGTAGCCGCCCGCGGGCAGCGCGAAGTCCAGCTCGACCGCCTCGTCCTCCTGCAGCACCACCGCGTCCGCCTGGCAGAAGCCGTAGGCGCTGGGCCACCAGGCCCCGAGGCGGTTCATGGTGTCGGGCGGGACGGCCTTGACGCGGACCCGGCCCGCATCGACGCCCTCGATCCGGTAGCGGCCCTCGGGGTCCGTCAGCCCGACCGCGGACCCGCCCAGGGCGTCCGAGACCCGCACGCTCACGCCGGCCAGCGGGAGGTCGTCGTCGAAGCCGCGGACGGTGCCGGAGACCTCGGCCGCCTGCGCCGGCGCGACGAGCAGCAGGCCGATTAGAAGTCGATGTTCCAAAGACCTCGGCCCAGGTAGGCCCCGCTCAGGTCCACGCCCTCGTGGGGGTTGGCCGCGGGGTCGCGGAAGATCTGCCACCAGGCGAGCCAGTCGTCTCCACCCGCCCCCGCGTCGCCTGCGAGGGTCGAGACGCCCGAGCCCACCGTCATGCTGCCGTCCGCCGCCAGCACGTAGCCGAGGTGCGAGATCGCGGCCCCGTCCTGCTCGAAGAGCAGCCGCAGCGACGCGGCGTCGTAGGTGCCAGCGGCGTCCACGGCCAGGCCCAGGGCCTCCAGCCGGTCGATGTCGATGAGGCCCAGCAGCAGGAAGTCCCCGCGCCCCCCCTCGGCCCGCGGCGTGAGCACGGCCTGGCCCCAGTTGGCCTGCGCCGCCACCAGGACCGCCGGATCGCAGTCGGCCGCCTCGAAGTCGGGGTTGGACACGTCGAGCACGCTCTCGGGATCGATCTCGATCCGGCCGGTGCAGGTGGGGCAGGTCTGCACCACGTCCCCCCCGAAGGCGAGGGTGGCGGTCCAGCGCAGGCGCTGGCGGCAGATCTCCTGGCCACCGGCCGGCGCGTCCTCGTAGTGCACGGCGAGCTCGCCCGCGGCGGTGCCGGCCGCAGCGTCCGCCTCGAAGGACAGGCTGAACGCGATGCTCTCGAAGTCGAAGGAGACCGAGTCGTCGTCGTCGTCGGTGGTGTCGTCGTCCCCCGCGTCGTCGTCATCCGCCGAAGCGTCGTCGTCGTCCGTGCCCGGGAGCGAGCAGGCGGCGAGCAGAGACAGCAGCAGCAACATCCTCAGCATCGAGTCCACTCCCCGGAGGTCAGGCGCAAGCCTAGCCGGCCTGCTTGGCGGGGTGGCCGGGTGTCGTCACGCCCTTCGGCTTCGGCCAGGGGGGCAGCGCGTCCGCCGCGAAGCCGTCGATGGCCCGGCAGAGGGCGAGGGTGAAGTCGAGGGCCTCGGCCAGCGAGGCGGGATCGATGGCCTCCAGGGTGTCCTCGTGCGTGTGCGTCACCTCGGGTCGGTGGCCGTCCACCAGGGAGGACAGCGTCACCGCGCGGTAGCCGGCCAGGGTCGGCGGGCCCGCGTCGGTGGTGCCGACGATCTCGACCGGGGCCACCCCGAGGAAGGGCGGGTGCGCGGCCAGCTGCTCCGCGAGCCCGGGCAGCGTCGGCCGGTAGGAGAGCCGCTCCCAGCGTCCCTCGCTGGTGACGTAGTGCAGCCTCCCCTGCCCCACGTCGTCGACGTTCACGAAGAAGGTCCGCTCGAGGTCGAACAGGTGCTCGAACTGCCGCACGAAGGCCGACATGCCGGCCGCCTCGGGCTCCCGGGCCCCCGAGGCGACAACCCAGACCTCCGCGTGAGGCAGCGGGTGCCGGCAGAGCTCCTCCGCCGCCGCCAGGACCACCGAGAGGCCGGAGCCGTTGTCCACCGCGCCCGCCGCGGCCGGGGCCCGCCACCAGTCGACGGCGAGGACCAGCAGGCCCGCGTGCACGATCGACGCGAAGGCCAGGCCGATGCCCGGCCCCAGCCAGAGGCCGCCGCCCGCCCAGACGACCGCGGCGGCCAGGATCTGCACGCCGCCCGCGAGGATGACCAGGGAGCCGGGGTGGATGCCCTTGCCCGCGACCTCGCGGTGCAGGATGAAGCGCTTGACCCAGGGCAGGAACAGGACCGACGAGGTCGCGACGTCCGCGTGGGCCACGAGGATCACCTGGGCCCGGGCCTGCGGGTTCTGCCCGCGCGCGACCATGTTCCCCGTGATGCGCTTGAGCAGCAGCTTCTGGAGGATGCGCGGCCGCTCGCGCAGCTCCCCCCAGAAGGAGAGCAGGGTCACGCAGCTCGCCAGCAGGGCCCAGGCGGGCGAGATCCCCACGGCCATCGCGGAGCCCAGGAAGAACGCGGCGTGCAGACCCAGCACCAGCGACATGGCCGGCCGGGTGACCGCGCTCTGGACGACAGCGTCCATGCCGAGCTCGTGCAGGCGGCCGGCCATCGCGGCCTGGCAGGTGCGTTCGGCCTCGGAACCAGCGGTGCGTCCGGCGTGCGCGACGAAGAACTCGACCATCGAGACGAGGCGTCGTAGGGCATCGGAGTCGGGCGATTTGGGCATGGTTGCGGATCATAGACCTGGGGCTATGGTGGGGCACCTCACACAGCCCATCCCGTTCGAGGGATCCTGGAGTCCGACGCATGCAGTTGGTCGTCGACGAGCTGATCCCCCTGGGTCAAGAGAGCTCGAACTTCGTCTTTCACGTTCCCACCTCGTCCTTTTACGAGCTGGACGAAACCACGCGCGACGTCATCAGCGCGATGGAGAGCACCGGCGTCGCCGAAGAGGACGCCCTGGTGCCGGACATCAGCAGCCGCCTCGGCGTCGAAGCGAGCGAGGTCAGCGAGATCATCGCGGACCTGGTGCGCCTGCGACTCGTCGTGGCGCCCGAGCTCCGCGGCGATCCGGGCCGCTCCCTCGACGCGGTGCCCGAGCACCGCGGCATCCGCAACCTGACGATCCACGTCGCCCACACCTGCAACCTCGCGTGCGGCTACTGCTACGCCGAGAAGGGGCTCTACAAGGGCAAGGCGACGATCATGAAGCCCGAACGGGCGCGTGAGTACATCGACTGGTTCATGGAGCAGGCGGACCCCGACGTGCCTCAGCTGGGCATCACGTTCTTCGGCGGCGAGCCGCTGCTGAACTTCCCCGTCGTCAAGGCCACAGCCGAGTACGCCCTCGAGCGGGCCGAGGAGCTGGGCCGCACCGTGCGCTTCAGCATCACGACCAACGGCACGCTGATCACGCCGGAGATCGCGGACTTCCTGGAGAAGATCCGCTGCCTCTGCACGGTCAGCCTCGACGCCGTCGGCAAGCGCAACGACCGCCTGCGCCCCTTCCACAGCGGACGCGGCAGCTACGACCTCATCCTCGAGAAGATCCAGCCGCTGCTGGATCGCAA
>JAJDAI010001185.1 GCA_029261955.1 Deltaproteobacteria bacterium
TCCAACAACTGGGGCAGCTACTGGTGCGAAACGCCGGCCGGCGAGTTCGGCACCGAAGGCGACCACGGCACCCCCGGGCTGACCAACCCGGACTGCGCGCCGGGCGTGACCGACAGCGACGGCGACGGCTCGCCCGATGACGAGGACTGCAACGACAACGAGC
Source organism: Deltaproteobacteria bacterium (assembly GCA_029261955.1). Lineage (GTDB taxonomy): Bacteria > Myxococcota_A > UBA796 > UBA9615 > UBA9615 > CALCXL01. The sequence continues at coordinate 164 of JAJDAI010001185.1, forward strand.
CGACCATCTACCCCTTCGCCACGGAGATCGCCTGCGACGCGATCGACCAGAACTGCGACGGCGTGGACTTCGACCCCGACTACGACAACGACGGCTACGGCAGCTGCGACGACGACTGCGACGACAGCGACCCCGCCGTGAACCCGGGCGTGCCCGAGGTCCTGGCCAACGGCATCGACGACGACTGCAACGGGCAGGTAGACGAGGCTCCGCTGAGCTGCGACGTGGCCGAGAGCGAGGCGAACGACAGCTACGTCACGGCCGACCCGATGGCGCTCAACTCGTCCATGTGCGGCACGATCGTCGCCCCGGGGGACGTGGACGTCTTCCAGCTGACCGCGCCGGACTTCACCCGCATCACGGTGAACATCGACGCGGCCGTGGACGGCTCGCCGCTCGACAGCTTCGTGCGCATCCTGGACAGCGGCGGCAACCAGCTGCTGACCAACGACGACGACCCCTCCTTCAACTTCGACTCCTACCTCCAGTTCACCGTCATCTCGGGCGGCACCTTCTACGTCGAGGTCGGGGACTACCTGAACAACGACGGCAGCGCCGCGCACACCTACGAGCTGTACGTGGACTCGGGCGACGCCTGCGACATCTCCGAGGTCGAGCCCAACGGCAACCCGGGCCTGGCGGACGCCACGGTGGTCGGCGGCTTCACCTGCGGGGACGTAGACGGAAGCCTCGACGAAGACTGGTTCGCGTTTGTGGGCCAGGCCGGCCAGACCCTGCGCTTCGACGTGTTCGCGCAGGCGTGGGGCTCGGACCTCGGCGCCCAGATCGAGCTGAAGGACGCGCTGGGCAACCAGCTGGCCATCGCGGAGCCCGGCCCCTGGGCCGACCCGACGCTCATCTACACCTTCTCGGCGACCGACACCTACTACGCGGTGATCGCGTCGGACTGGTACATCGTGAACAGCTCGGGGCCCTACACGATGCTCATCTGGGAGCCCTAGAGACTTCGCGGGGGCGTCCGCCGAGCCGGAGCGGGCTCGGCGGGAGACGACTCAGTCGGCGTTGGCGACGATGTCGTTGAAGAGCTCGATGGACTCGCCCTCGATCGCGGCGAAGACCTCGACCTCGCCGCCCGCTTCCGCCGCCATCTTCTTGCAGGCTGCGAGCTTGCGGTCGATGGCGTCGTCGTCGTGCATCGGGTCGTGCGAGAAGAGGGCCACGCGCCGGGCCTTGGCCGAGACCGCGAGATCGACGGCGTCGGGGTAGCAGGTGTGACCCCAGCCGCGCTTCGTCTCGTAGTCCGTCGGCGTGTACTGGCTGTCCGCGATGTAGAGGTCGGAGCCGGCGACCAGCCCTTCGAGCATCTTGTCGCGCTCGACCGCGTAGTCCGTCGCGACCTGGTCCGTGCCGTCGTGCGCGCCCGGCAGCAGCCGGCGGTAGGGCTCGGTGTCCGTGGCGTAGGTGACCACGGTGTCCCCGATCTTGATGCGGAAGCCCATCGTGACGCCGGGGTGGTTCACGTAGATGCTGCTGACCTCGAAGTTCCCGACCTTGAACTCGGGCTCCCGGATCTCGTTCACCTGGACGTTGGCGGCCATGTCGCCCAGGGCCACCGGGAAGTACTCCGGGTCCATCTGGCCGCGCAGGACCTTCTCGAGCGGCTTGTCCAGCGAGGGCGGGCCGTGGATCTCGAGGCGGTTGCCGGGCACGTAGGCCGGCACGAAGAAGGGGAAGCCCTGAATGTGATCCCAGTGCGTGTGGGTGATCAGCATCTTCAGGTCGAGGGGCTTGCCGCCCGCCTCTGCCTGCAGCGCCACGCCGAGGGGGCGCAGGCCGGTGCCGGCGTCGAGGATGAGCAGGTCGCGCCCGCGCTCGATGGTCACGCAGGGCGTGTTGCCGCCGTAGCGAACGGTCTCGGGGCCGGGCGTCGCGATGGAGCCTCGCACGCCCCAGAAGTGCACGCGGGTCGTCGTGAGCGCGCGCTCGACGACGGCGAGGAGCTGCGGCGCCCGGAAGGGCTTGGCGAGGAAGGCCGAGGCGCCCATCTCGAGCGCCTTGCGCTGGTCGGCGGGGTAGGCCTTGGCCGAGAGCACGATGACCGGCACGCGCCGCGTCGCCGGGGCGGCGCGCAGATTCCGGATGACCTCGTAGCCGTGCATGCGGGGGGTGAGCAGATCGGAGACGACGAGATCAGGCCGACGGGCCAGCGCGGCCTCGTAGCCTGCCTGGCCGTCGGGCGCGCCCTCGACTTCGTACCCGGCCTTGGTCAAGACACGGGTAACCAGGTCTCGGACGGTGTCCTCGTCTTCGATGACAAGGATTCGCATAGGTCCTGAACTCACGTGCCCCTCCGTGCGGCACTTTAACGGGTTGTCGCGGACCCGTCGCTCGCCTCGTGCCTTTTGGGATCCGCCGAGGGATCAGACCTGAAGCCACGCCATCTTCAGCGGCGGGCGGTCGTCGGGGCTCGGGATGTCGATATCCGGTGTCAGCACCGTCAGATCGGTGATGGGGCGGCCGGCCTTGCTCGCGCAGCGCCGCAGGACGTCCAGCCAGTCGGCCAGATCGACCGACGCGACGTGGTTCGTGGCCAGCACGAAGCCGCCGGGGCGCACGCAGAGCAGGACGGGCTTGAGCAGGGAGGGGTAGTCGCGCACCACGTCCACCGTGCCGAAGGCGGAGCGGGCCCAGCGGGGCGGGTCCAGCACGGCGCCGTCGAAGCTGCGCACGCCCAGGTGGGCGTGCTTCTTGCGCGCTCCGCGGCCCCGGATCGGCAGGCCGGCGAGCTGCCGGGCGGCAGCGAAGAAGTCCTCCTGCAGGGTCTCGAAGCCGGCGTCGTCGAAGCCGTTCAGGGCGGCGTTGTGCCGCCCCACCTCGAGCGCCGAGCCCGCGAAGTCCAGGTTCAGAACGGACCCGCTCCCGCCCGCCCGCGCCGCGACGCCGATGCCGCAGGTGTAGGCGAAGCAGTTGAGCAGGCTCGCAGGCGCCGCGTCCCGCACCGCGCGCCGCCCCGCGCGGAAGTCCACGAAGAGCAGCGGGTCCAGGCCCCGGTGCCGAGGCCGCACGTCGAAGCGCAGGCCGGCCTCCCGGCCGATCGGGGCTTCGGGCAGCTCGACCTC
>JAJDAI010001186.1 GCA_029261955.1 Deltaproteobacteria bacterium
GCTCGCCCCGCCCTTCGCTACCAGCCCGGCGGCAGCCAGTCCGGCAGACCCCAGGCCTGCACGTCGGCGCGGGCACCGGCGCTCAGCGGGTAGCCCCAGTGGTCCAGGAAGGGCGTGATGTCCCGGCCCGCGATGGCCGAGAAGCGCAGCGCGAAGCCGTCCATGAAGCTGCCGTACTGCTCCCGCGGGTAGAGCGGGTCGTAGTAGCTGGCCATCACCTCGCGGTAGACGTCCCAGCCGAACTCGAAGACGAGCTGGCGGTACATCTCGAGCTTCTCGAAGAGGCCCGCGTCGCCCCAGCGCATGTCCAGCAGCGCAGCGTGGTCCATGACGTTGTCCTGATGGCCCACCGTCTCGAACTCGCCGCCGTCGTGGATGGTGGAGTTGAGCGTGTACATCGACCAGAGGTTCACGCAGACCTCGGTGACGTCCCCGCCGCTCCAGTCCGAGGTCTGGAACTGGTGGCCCAGCTCGTGGGCGAAGAGCCACCAGTCCTCGTCCCCGGTCTGCGTGCGCAGGGCCCAGCCCGCAGCCAGCTCGGGGTGGTTGATGCGCGCCGAGGTCGCGTTCGCGTAGCCCCAGCCCACCTGCGGATCGAAGAGCCAGTGCGAGGTCCAGGTGCGGGGGACCGGCTCCTGGGCCAGCTCCGCGTGGCTCTCGTAGAAGGGGGTCCAGAAGCCGAGCACCTCGGCGGGGTCGGCCTCCGCTGCCGCCTCTGCGGCGACGACCAGGCTGACCTTGCCGGGCTCGCGGAAGATGGCGCGCGGGGCCCCGGCCACCAGGTCTTCGGCGAACTGGGCTTCGCTGGTCACGCCGGGCACATAGAGCCCCATGGTCACGGCGTTCTGCACGCTCACGTCGATCGCACCGCCCCCGTAGCCGTCGGGCACGACCAGGTAGAGCGCGCCGCCGAAGCCGCTGCCCACCGTCACGCTGCTCGCTTCCAGGGGCTTCTCCCGAACCAGCAGCGGCGGACGCCGCCAGGTGTCGATGTGATCGAGCCCGCGCAGGTCGTCGTGGTGGTCGCCCAGGCGCACGCTCAGGCCGGCGCCGGCGTGCTGCTCGGGCACGGTGACCGTCACGACCTCGCCCGGCGCGGCGTAGGCGCCCAGGGGGTGATCGCGGGTCCAGGTCGGGTCCACGCTGAGCTCGTGCGTGCCCCGCGCGGCCTCGTCCGGCACCGCGCCGGGGAAGGTGGCCGCCCAGGGGTGCCCGGCGGGCCAGACCACCGAGTCGAGCAGCACGCCCACGTCCGCCGACAGGCGCGCGGCGCCGCTGGTGACGGCGACGGGCAGCGCGGGCGCCTCGTCGATCAAGCGGAGCAGCCCCTGCTGCACCTCGGCGTCGCGGCCCCGATCCGCGGCCTCGGCGAAGAGCGGCGCCACCTGCGGCAGGGTCCCCTCGTCCACCGCGTCCCCGGAGACCCAGGCGCACCACAGCGCCTCGGGGGAGGACAGCGCGTCGAAGCGCAGCTCGGCTTCCGTCATGTCGCCGACGGAGGTCAGCGACCAGGTGATGCCGTGGTCCCCCAGCAGCAGGTCGCCGGGGTAGGCCGGGCCCTGGTCGGAGAGCCACCAGCTCCAGTGCATCGCGGCGCCGGCGATGAGCAGGCCGCCGCCGTCGGCCACGAAGGCCTCGATCGCGGGCAGGTCCTCGTCGGCCACGTGCAGCGTGCCCCACTCGTTGATCTGCACGATCGCCACGTCGTGGCCCGCCAGCGCCTCGGCGCTCCAGTCCTGAATCGACCGCAGGCCCACCTGCTCCACGATGGGCGTGACCTCGACCTGGCTGTCGGTGCCCTCGGCCAGCACGGCCGCGACGGCCTCGTTGGCGGCCAGGATCGACAGGCCCCCTCCGCCGCCCGAAGCCCAGGCCGCGGCGTTGCGAAGCAGCGCCGGCACCTCGGAGTCCACGAGCAGCGTCGAGCGGTCGCCCGAGCTGAGGAAGTCCTGGCCCGAGAAGGCGACGACTCGGCCCTGGCCGATGGTCGTGACCGCGGCGTGCACACCGCCGGGGCCGCTGAGCACGGGGAAGGCGTCGGCGTGCATGCCCACGGCCAGCGAGCCGTTGCCGCCGTCGTCGAGCACCCGCTCGATCGGCGTGGCGTCGACGCCCTCGACCAGCTCGTCGAACCACGAACCCAGGGTCTCTGCGCGCTCGGCGAGGGCGGCGGTGTCGTCGCAGGGCCCAGCCGCGGGCGTCGGGTCCTCCGGAGGATCGTCCGCGGGAGGGGCGACGGGGCAGCCGAGCAGGAGCAGGGCGAGCAGGGCGAGCAGGCGGCGGCTCGGTCGATGCATCTTCGCGCCTGCCGGACGCAGCTCCTCAGCTCCCACGAATCTGCTCATCGATCCAGGCCTGCACGTCGGGCGGCATCGACGTGAAGCCGATGCGGATCCGCCCCTCCTCGTCCGGGCGCAGCGCCTTGCCGTAGACGTGGCTGGCCGGGGCGTCGCCGCTGTCCGCGACGAAGCGCAGGCGCAGGTCGGTCATCACGGGCACGTCCACCTCCGCCGCCAGCTCGCAGCCCTGCCGGGAGAGGCGGAGCAGCCGACCGCAGGACGCCTCGGCGTCCACGGTCTTGTGCGCGAGCACCCAGAAGTCGACCGAGATCCCGTCGCCGATGGAGACCAGCGGCGGCCGCGGTCGAACCCAGCTGGCCCCGCCCTCAAGCCCCTCGACCTCGTGCAGGGACAGCCTGCGCGAGACCCCCTTGAGCGCGACCTCGATCACGTCCCCGATGACCACGTTCTCCTGCGCCTGGCCCAGGGTCTCCGCGGTGATCAGGATCTGCCCGCCGACGGTGCAGGACTCCACCCGCGCGGCCAGGTTCACGTCGCGGCCGATGGCCGAGTAGTGGGTGCGCTGCTTCGAGCCGATGTTCCCGACCACCGCCGCGCCGGAGTGGATGCCGATGCCCATCTCGAGCGCGGGGAAGTCCTCTTCGTCCCGCAGCGCCTGCAGCGCGAGCTGCATCTCGATCGCGCAGGAGACCGCGCGCTGGGCGGCGTCCGGCATGGTGATCGGGGCGCCGAAGAGCACGAAGAGCCCGTCCCCCATGATCGCGTTGATCGTGCCCCCGTGGTCCAGGATGACCCGGAACATGGCCTCGAAGTAGCGGTTCAGGAGCTGGACCACCTCCTCCGGCGAGGAGCGGTCCGCCATGGGCGTGAAGCCGCGCAGATCCGAGCAGAGCACCGTCAGCGGGCGGCGCTCACCGCCGAGCTCGAGCCCCTCGGGGTGGTCGAGCAGCTCCCCCACGACGTCGTCGGAGACGTAGCGCCCGAAGGTGTGGCGGATGAAGGCGTTCTTCTCCTTGAGCTCCGCCGCGAGGTCGCGCGCCTCCTCGGCCTTCAGCGCCGAGGTCACCTGCAGGATCGTCTTGGCCACGGTCGCGTCGAGGTCGGCGAAGTCCAGGGGCTTGGTCAGGAAGTCGTAGGCACCGCAGTTCATGGCCGTGCGGATGTTGTCGAGATCGCCGTAGGCCGAGACGATCACCACCTCGACCGTCTGCTCCAGCTTCCCGATCTCCGCCAGCAAGGTCAGCCCGTCCATGCCCGGCATGTTGATGTCGCTGAGCACGATGTGGATGTCGGGGTGCTCCCGCAGGGTCTGGAGCGCTTCGACCCCGTCCCGCGCGAAATGCAGCTCGATCTCCCCCTTGCGCACCTTGCGGCGGAACCGCTGGCGAAAGAGAAGCTCGATGTCCGGCTCGTCGTCGACGGCCAGCAGCTTGAGGGGCCCGTTGATCACAGTCTGGTTGCTCCCTTCCCCCCTGCCGCAGGCGCGGCAGCCATCACCTCATCATCGCGCTCAGTACACGTCCGAGTCCGCCATGCTCATGAACCAAGCCTCCGCATCCATCCAGGTCTTGGAGGCCGAATCGTTGGGTGCCCTCGCGATGAAGGGCGTCGGTCGCTCGACCCGCTCGAAGCCGAGGCCCAGCAGGCGGGGGTGGAGCTTGTTGTGCTCCATGGACCAGGTCTCGAAGGTCCGCACCGCCCCACCGCCGAAGGCTTCGGCGACCCCCTGAAGCAGCGCCCGGATCAGGGCGTCGTCATCTTCGGCGATCCACTCCACGAGGTCCACCAAGGCACCCGGTGCGTAGATCTTCGCCACCGCGAGTCCGCGCAGCACCTCGCCGTCGAAAGCGCGGACCACGCGGTAGTCGCGCGGCGCTGTCGCCCCGAAGCGCCAGTCCAGGTAGTCGACTTCGCGGGAATTCCGCACCCCGACACCAGCCAGCTCGCGATCGAAGAGCGCGGTGTCCGCCGGCCCGAAGACCGGCTCGGACACCTCCACCCGCAGCCCGGAGTCGCCCGCCGGCCCCAGCGCGTCCAGGGACAAGCCGACCGGGTAGATGTCGAAGAGGTGGGTGTAGTGGCCCGTCCTCATCATCAGCGGGTAGGACAAGGCGTTGGGGTGGCCCGTCGCCAGCAGGTAGTCCGACGCGTCGTGGTAGTCCCGGATCTCGTGGAGGATGCCGGTGAAGATCCCGCGCTTGCGGAAGGTCGGGTCCACGCAGATGTTCTGGATGTGGGACGCGCCGATGGGCTGCCCGTCCAGCAGGTAGGCCGCGGGAACGGAGGCGGTGTGCCCCGCCAGCACGTCCCCGGAGCAGCACAGGAAGACCTCGTCCAGGTTCGCGCGCGGCCCGTCTGCGTACTGCCAGCTCCAGTGCTCCAGGGAGTAGGGCACCCCGAAGACGCGGCTGTACAGGTCCACGACCGCGGGCCCCTCCCCCGCGCGCATGCTCCGGTAGACCAGCGGCTCGGTCATGTGGACTTCACCAGCTCGACGCTCGCTTCGATGATCTCGAGGATGGCGATCTCCTCGATCCGGATGAGGGCGGGGGTCTCCGGCGAGCCGAAGGTCCCGATGGCCGCGCGGCCCCCGGAGATGGTGGAGTGGCTGGTCGACTGGGTGGCGACGGCGTCGCTCACGAAGAAGAAGTCCGTCTCGTCCAGGCGCCCGCCCATCACGTTGTAGTTGGTCTGGGGGCTGGGCTGCGCCGGCTGCGACAGGGCCACGCACTCGGTGCCCGCGGCGCCCAGGTACTCGATGCCGGCGAAGCCCGCGTACCAGCCGTAGAAGCTGCCCACGGTCGACAGGAAGGGCGCGTTGGCGGAGTCGCCCGTCGCGTTCCAGAAGAGGTTGAGTTCGCCGATGCGGTCGGCACCGGAGATCGGGAGCTTGTCGATGGGCATGATCGCACCACGGAAGGCGATCAGGTGGTTCTCGGGGAGCTTGTCCTTGTACCAGATGGCCGCAGGCTCATTGGCCTCGGCGCGGCCCCACAGGGCGCCGTCTTCAGTCCACCATTTGCCCGGAACCGCGCTGTCCGCAGCCCAGCCGGGCGGCAGCCCATCCTTGAAGTTGCTGTGCCGGACGATGGTCCGCATCTTCGCGGTGTGCAGGCGGCGCGCGACGACGTCGCTGCCCATGAGCTTCTTTCCAGGCCACAGCATCAGCTGCTCATCGAGACGGGACACAGGTCCTCCTTTCGGGGGGCTTTGGCTGGCCCCCTCGGTTCACGGGGTGGATTCCACCGGGAAGCGCGCGACGAACGCCGTGCCCTCCGGTCGGTCCGACTCGAGCTCCAAGGTGCCGCCGTGCCCCTGCACGACGATGTCGTAGCAGAGGGACAGGCCCAGGCCGGTGCCGTCCGTGCCCGACTTCGTGGTGAAGAAGGGCTCGAAGATCCGGGAGCGCAGCTCCGCCGGCACGCCGCCGCCGTTGTCCTCGACGGCGATCTCGATGTGATCGTCCACGAGGGCGGTGCGCACGTGCACCCGGGGCGCGAATTCCCCCGGCTCCCGGGCGGCGCGGCCGGCCACGGCGTCGATGGCGTTGTTCATCAAGTTGATCAGCACGCGGCCGACCTCCTGGGCCAGCATCGGCACGGCGGGCAAGCCGTCGGCCAGGTCCATCGTCAAGCTGGCCTCGAGCTCCTCGTGGCGGGCGCGCAGCCCGAACTCCGCCAGGCGCACGTACTTGCCGACGAGGCCGTTCACGTCGGTGGTTTCCCGCTCGCCGACCGTGCCGCGGGCGTGCTGGAGCATCGACTTGACGATGCCCGAGGCCCGCTCGCCGTGCTTCGCGATGGCGCCGATGTTCTCGCGCAGGTCCGCGACGACCTCCGCGAGCTCCTCGTCCGTGAGCTCCTCCTTGCCCGTGATCGCCTCGCTGATCTCCTCGACCAGCTCCACGCCCAGCAGCGCGAAGTTGTTCACGAAGTTCAGCGGGTTGTTGATCTCGTGCGCCACGCCGGCAATGATCTGACCCAGGGCTGCCATCTTGTCCGCGCGGTACATCTGCTGCT
>JAJDAI010001187.1 GCA_029261955.1 Deltaproteobacteria bacterium
CGGTGGCTACACGCGCATCACCAAGATCGGCCGTCGGCCGGGTGACAACGCGCCCATGTCGCTCATCGAGCTGGTCGAGGAGCCCTGCACGCCCAAGGGTGGCGCTGCTGCTCCGGTGGCTGCCGCTGCCCCTGCCGTCGAGGAGGCTCCCGTCGAGGAGCCGGCCGCCGAGGCGGACGACGCGGCTGCTGACGAGTAGTCGTCAGAACAACGATCGACGAGGGCCGCCCGGCAGTGATGCCGGGCGGCCTTCGTACTTGGGCTCTGCCCGCGCCGCAGGCCCCTGCAGGCCGCGGGGGGGACGAAGTGCCGCTAGACTCGGCCCATGGCGGAGCCGAGTTCCTACGATCGCGCGCACGCGCGCCTGACTGCGTACATGCGGGCCAACGGCCTGAAGATCACGCGGCAGCGCGAGCTGATCCTCCAGACCTTCCTGGAGGCCCAGAAGCACCTGTCGATCGAGGAGCTGCTGAAGCTCGTCCGAGCGCAGGACGGCGGCGTCGGCCACGCCACGGTCTACCGGACCATGAAGCTCTTCGTGCAGGCGGACATCGCCTCCGAACGGCACTTCACCGAAGGCGCCAGCCTCTACGAGGCCGAGGGCGAGGGCGAGCACGACCACCACGACCACCTGATCTGCCGCGACTGCGGGCGGATCCTCGAGTTCGAGGACCCCGAGATCGAGCGGCTTCAGGAGGAGGTGGCGCGGCGCCTGGGCTTCAAGCTCCAGGACCACCGCATGGAGCTCTTCGGCACCTGCACGACGGTCGACTGCGAGCACGCGACGCAGTGAGGGTCCTCGCGGCCGCTCTCGCGCTCCTGCTGGCCGCCTGCGGGGGCTCGGCGGGCTCGGGCAAGGCCCAGCTTCCCGCGGCGCCCGAGCGCCCGGTGGGCCCCTTTCCCGGCATGCAGCTCGCCGACCTCGAGCTGGTGGACCTCGACGGCAAGCCCGCCCGGCTGAGCGAGCTGCGGGGAGAGGCTGTCTTCATCAACCTCTGGGCCACCTGGTGCAAGCCCTGCCTGGCGGAGCTGCCAGCCCTGGAGACCCTGCACACGCACGTGGGCGGCGCCGATCACGCGGTGGTGATGACGCTGTCGGTGGACTCGCCCACCATCAGCAACGCGAAGCTTCGCGACGTGCTGGCGAAGCACGCGCCCTCCTTGGCCGCCTACCGCGACCCGACGAAGACGAAGGTGTCGGTTCAGACGCTCGCGCAGAGCCTGCCGCTGACCGTGGTGATCGATCGCTGGGGCACGATCCGCTACCGGATGGCGGGGCTGCGCGAGTGGCAGGACCCGGCCTACGCCCAGCGCCTGGCGGAGTTGGCCGCCGAGACCGTGCCGCCGAGCCTCGAGGCCCTGCCGCTCCCCTGAGGGACTCCTCGTTCGCGCGCCAGAACGCAACGAGCCCGACCGCGGGGGCCGGGCTCGTCGTTGTCACCGGGTCAGTTGGTGCGACGGGGGGGACTCGAACCCCCACGACCGCAATGGCCACTAGGCCCTCAACCTAGCGTGTCTACCAATTCCACCACCGTCGCATTGCCAACGGATCCAGTGACTGAGGCGGCGCGGAAACTACCACGCGCCTGGGGACCCCGCAAGGGGGCCACCGAACCGGCGGACCGGCTATTCGGGCTTGGTCTCGGTGTCTGCTGCACCTTCGGAGGGAGCGGCCTCGGCACCTTCGGCCGGAGCAGCCTCGGCACCCTCGGCCGGAGCAGCCTCAGCGCCTTCGGCGGGGGCGGCCTCGGTGGCGGGCGGGATCGTCTCCGCGGCGGCCTCGGCGGACGGCGCGTCGGTGGTCGAGCCTTCGGAGTCGGTGGCGCCTGCGCCCCCGAGTTCCTTGTTCTGTTCCTCGAGCTCCTGTTGGAGTTCGTCGATGCCGATGTCGCTGCCCTCGGGCGCGTTGCTGAACCAGGCCAGGGACAGCGACGTGGCCATGAACATGGCGGCCACGATCGTCGTCAGCTTCGCCAGCAGCGAGACCGAGCCCGCGGCCCCCAGGACCTCCTGGGAGGCTCCGCCCATGGCCGCGCCGAAGTCGGCGCCCTTGCCGGGCTGGAGCAGGACCACGAGGATGAGGAAGAAGCACAGGACGATGTGCAGTCCGGTGATGAACAGTTCCATTATTCGTTCCTAGAGCGACTGGAAACGCACGAGTGCGTCGAAGGAGTCGGCCTTCAAGCTGGCGCCGCCCACGAGGGCACCGTCGATGTCGGGCTTGGCCATGATGCCTACGACGTTCGTCGGCTTCACGCTGCCCCCGTACAGAATTCGCATGCTGCGCCCGACGCCCGCGTCCCAGGTCGAGGTGACCCAGGCCCGGATGGCGGCGTGCACGTCCTGCGCCTGCTCCGGCGTGGCCGTGCGGCCGGTGCCGATGGCCCAGACGGGCTCGTAGGCGATGACCACGTTGCGCAGCTCGTTGGCGGTCAGACCGCCCAGGCCGTCGGCCAGCTGGCCGCGGACCACGTCGAGCGTGTCGCCCGCGTCCCGCTGTGCGTCGGTCTCGCCGCAGCAGAAGGTGACCCAGAGGCCGGCACGCAGGCCGGCGCGGGTCTTGGCCGCCAGCAGCTCGCCCGACTCCTGCTCGTAGGTGCGTCGCTCGCTGTGGCCTACCAGCACGGTGGTGCAGCCGGCGGCGGCGAGCATCTCACCGGAGGTGTTGCCCGTGTAGGCGCCGCCGGTCTCGGTGTGCAGGTCCTGGCCACCGACGGCCACGTCCGTGCCCCGCAGCGCCTGGGCGACCGGGCCGATGCTGAGGAAGGGCGGGTAGACGGCGACGTCCACGGCCGGCGCGTCCACGAGGGCCTTGGCCAGCGCACGCCCGAGCTCGGCGCCCTCTTCGGGCGTCGTGTTCATCTTCCAGTTGCCAGCGATGAGCGGACGCCTCACGACGACTCCTCCAGGGCGACGAGACCCGGCAGCTGCTTGCCCTCGAGGAACTCGAGGCTGGCGCCACCGCCCGTCGAAACGTGGCTTACCTGATCGGCGAGCCCGAAGGTAGCGATCGCTGCGGCGGAATCACCTCCGCCGACGACCGTGTAGGCGCGGGAGCGGGCCACGGCGCGCGCCACACCCTGGGTGCCTGCGGCGAAGGGCTCCTTCTCGAAGACCCCCATGGGGCCGTTCCAGAAGACCGTGCTGGCCTGCTGAATTTCCAGCGCGTACTGCTCGACCGTGTCCGGGCCGATGTCGAGGCCCATGAGCCCGTGCACCAGATCCTTGCTGACCTCGCCCTTCTCGGAGTCCAGGCTGGCCGCGACGACGTGGTCGGTGGGCAGGCGGAGCCCGACGCCCAGCTCGTGGGCGCGCTCGATGATGCGCTTCGCGAGCCAGATCTTGTCGTCTTCGACGCGGCTGCTGCCGGTCTCGATGCCCTTGGCCTTCAGGAAGGTGTAGGCCATCGCGCCGCCGATGAGCAGGACGTTCACCCGCTTGAGCAGGGCCTCGATGACCTTCATCTTGTCCGAGACCTTGGCGCCACCGAGCACGCCGACGAAGGGCTTGCCCGGCTTGTTCATCAGCGCGCCGAGCTTCTCGAGCTCCTTGTCCACGAGCAGGCCCGCCGCGGCCTTGCCCTTGAAGAGGCTCGGCAGGACGGAGACCGACGCGTGGGCGCGGTGCAGGGTGCCGAAGGCATCGGAGACGTAGCAGTCACCGAGCTCTGCGAGCTTCTCGGCGAAGCTGAGATTCCCGCTCTTCTCGCCCTCGTAGAAGCGCAGGTTCTCGAGCAGCAGCACGCCGCCGTCGGGCAGGTCCTGGGCGAGCTTCCGCGCGCCCCAGCCGATGCAGTCGTCCGTGTGCAGGACGTCCACTTCGAGCAGTTCGGCCAGCTTCGCGCCGGCGGGCTCGGTGGAGAGCTTCGCGACGCGCTTCCCCTGGGGGCGGCCCAGGTGGGACATGAGGATGAGGCGAGCGCCGCCCTCACGCAGCAGGCGAAGCGTGGGCAAGGCCGCCCGGACGCGGGTGTCGTCGGTGACGCGACCGCGCTCGTCCAGGGGGACGTTGAAGTCCACCCGGACGAGCACGCGCTTTCCAGCGACGTCGAGGTCGCGCACCGACTTGATCATGGGACTCAGCCCGCCACGAGCTTGGTGAGGTCGGCCAGGCGGTTGCTGAAGCCCCACTCGTTGTCGTACCAGGACAGGACCTTCACGAGGTTGCCGCCGATGACCGAGGTGGACAGGGCGTCCACGGTCGAGGAGGCGGGGTCCGTGATGTA
>JAJDAI010001188.1 GCA_029261955.1 Deltaproteobacteria bacterium
CGATGCCCATGTCGACGGAGACGTGGGTCGTGTAGCGGGTGAAGCCGTCCGGCGGCGCGGGCAGCACCACGAGCGCGACGGGCTCGACCACGATGAAGAAGTCCTCGGTGCTGAGGACGCGCAGGCCCACGGTGGCCCGGAACATCGGGCCGACCCGCTGGTCGCCCTTCCAGGCCTTCATCCAGCCCCCGAAGACGCCCGGCACCAGCTCCAGGTGCTTGTTCAACCCGAAGCTGAACTCGGCCCCGCCCCAGAGGCGCAGGGAGGGCTGCCCCTCCTCGGCGATGCCGCCGGTCACGCCGAAGAGCGGGGAGATCGCGGGGGGGCCGCCGGGCCTGGCGTCGCCGATCTGGGGGCCGACCGTCAGGTCCAGGGCGACGTGATCGATCATCCCCGAGCCGTCCGTGACGCCCCAGGCGGTCTTGAAGTCGAGGCGGAAGCGCACCGGGGGCGGGCCAGGCTGCTCCGGCGCGAACTCCTCCTCAGCCAGGGCCGGGGCCGCGAGCAGCACGCAGCCGGCCAGCAGGCAGAGCACGAGGTCTCGGCTCCTCATATGTGGCCCCCGATGGACAGGGTGAAGGCCGGGCTCGCGACCGTGCCCGTGGTGCCGCCGAAGCCACCGAACTGGATGTTCTCGAAGACCAGGGCGCGCACGCCGACGTCCAGCATGAGGTAGGGCCCGAGCGTGACTGCGGCGCCGCCCCCGCCCTGGAAGACGGTCCGCGGGAAGGGTCGGCCGCCGCTGGGCGTGGAGTCGGCGATGAGGAAGCCACCGCCGCTCAGCCCGTAGACGATCAGCCAGTCGGTCACCTTCACCCCGTAGGTGAAGGCGATGTCGATCAGGATCATGTCGATGCGGTCCGTCGTGACCTTCTGCTCGGTGACGCAGCCCTCCCAGTGGGCCCGGAAGCCCATGTACAGGCGCTCGGCGAGGGGATCGAAGCGGTGCCCGGCGAATCCACCGAACCAGGCGCAGGGCTCCAGACCGAGGTCGCGGTCCCAGACCGCCCCGCCGACGAGGCCACCCACTTCGAAGGATCCCCCGCGGAACTCGGCCTGGGCGGCCGTCGGCAGCAGGCAGATCAACAGGGCAAGGAGGAGGGCATGACGCATCGGGGGCATTCTGGAGTCGATGGACGGAGCGGTCAACGCGAGGTTCGGCCAGGACTTCGACCGCGTCCCCTCTCCCCCTTAAGGGGGGGAGGGAGGAAAAAGGGAGCCGCCCTGGGCTTGCCAGCGTGTCCCCCCGGGTTGTAGTTGTTGCGCCCCTTCCAACAGGAGTGCGCCACGGTGTCCCGAACCCTGATCATCGCTGAGAAGCCGAGCGTCGCTGCTGACATTGCCAAGGTCGTCGGCGCAGACACCAAGGAGACTCACGCCTGGGAAGGCGAGAGCCACGTGGTCTCGTGGGCCGTGGGTCACCTGCTGGAGTTCGTGCCCCCCGAGGGCTACGACGACAGCCTCAAGCGGTGGCGGCTCAAGGACCTGCCCATCCTGCCGGACGAGTTCAAGCTGACGCCGACGCGCGGCGCGAGCAAGCAGCTGACGGCCTTGAAGAAGTACCTCAAGGCCAAGGACATCGACCGCGTCATCAACGCCTGCGATGCGGGGCGTGAGGGCGAGCTGATCTTCCGCGAGATCTACCGCTACTCCGGCAGCAAGAAGCCCGTGGACCGCCTCTGGCTGCAGTCCATGACCGCCAAGTCCATCAAGGAGAGCCTGGGCAACCCGCGGGGCAACGACACCGTGCAGGGGCTGGCGGATGCCGCCGACTGCCGCGCCGAGTCGGACTGGCTCATCGGCATGAACGCCACCCGCGCCCTGACGGTCCGGCTGCGCTCGCAGCGCGACAAGATCGTGTGGTCCGCCGGCCGCGTGCAGACCGCCACGCTGGCCATGATCGTGCGCCGGGAGCGCGAGATCCTGGACCACGAGCCCGAGCCCTACTGGGTGATCGAGGCCGAGTTCAAGGCCGAGGGCAACGACTACGCGGCCAACTGGTTCGATCCGCAGGGCGAAGCACCGCGGAATCGCATCTTCGACGCCGCCCGCCGCGACGCGCTGGTCAAGCTGCTCGAGGGCAAGCCGGCCGGCACCGCCACGGAGACCCGCAAGGACAGCAAGGAGACGGCGCCGCCGCTGCTCGACCTGACGACCCTGCAGCGGGAGGCGAACCGCCGCTTCGGCTTCTCGGCCCGCGCGACCCTGTCCGCCGCCCAGGCGCTCTACGAGCAGCACAAGCTCATCACCTACCCTCGAACCGACAGCCGCGCGCTGCCGTCGGACTACGGGGAGAAGGTGGATGAGGCCATAACCTGGCTCGCCGGGCGCAAGGACTTCAAGGAGCACGCGGAGCGGCTCAAGGCCGACGGGCTCGAGAACACCGCACGCAACTTCGACGACAAGGCGGTCAGCGATCACTTCGCGATCATCCCGACGGGGGCCGGCACGACGACGGGCCTGCGCAACGACGAGAAGAAGATCTTCGACCTGGTCGTGCGCCGCTTCCTCGCCGCCTTCCACCCGAACGCCATCTCGACCGAGGTCGAGCGCATCACGACGGTGGACAGCGAGCTGTTCCGCACGCGCCGCAAGGTCCTGAAGGTCCCCGGTTGGCGCGCCGTCTGGGAGAAGCCGGGCAAGGAAGCCCGCGAGCTGCTGCCGCCGCTGGCGAACGCGGAGGGCACCCCCGCCGAGCTGCTGTCCCACACGCTGGAAGAGAAGCAGACGAAGCCCCCGGCCCGCCTGACTGAAGCCGGCCTGCTGGGCCTGATGGAGACCGCGGGCAAGGAGGTCGACGACGCCCACCTGGCCAAGGTTCTCAAGGAGACCGGCGGCCTCGGCACCCCGGCGACCCGCGCCGAGACCATCGAGACGCTCATCAACCGTGAGTACGCCGCCCGCTGCACCGCGATCGAAGGCCGCAAGGCGCTGCGCGCCACCCCCCGGGGCCTGCGGCTCATCGACGCGCTGGAGCGCATCAAGCTGCCCCGCCTCACCTCCGCGGAGCTGACGGCGGATCTCGAGGACGCCCTGCGCGGCATCGAGAAGGGCGACGCAGCCCGCAGCGACTACATGAAGGACGTCCGGGCCTGGACGGGCGAGATCGTGGAGGCCATCCGGGACTTCACCTTCGACACGCTCTACGACGGCACGGAGACGCTCGGCGACTGCCCTGTCTGCAAGTCCCCGATCTTCGAGACGCTTCGCACCTACGTCTGCGGCAATGGCGGCCCCAAGGGCACCTGCAAGTTCGTGATCTGGAAGGAGGTCGGCGGCCGCTACGTCGATCGCAAGTCCGCCGCGCAGCTGATCGTCGGCACCGAGACGCCGCCCAAGGCCGGCTTCTTCACCCGGGACAACCGCGAGTACGAGGCCGCGCTGGGCCGCGACGAAGACGGCCGGATCCGGGTCCGCAGCAAGGGCATCGAAGAGGACAGCGAGGTCGAAGAGATCGACATCATGCCCTGCCCGCACCACGACGATCTCATGATCCGCCGCACGGCGCGCGGCTACCGCTGCACCGGCCACGGCGAGCGCGAGTGCGCCTACGGCAAGAAGAAGTGCAACCTCAGCCTCCCCCTGGTGCTCTGCCAGAAGGAGTTGACGGTCGACCAGGTCAAGGGCCTGCTGGGCGAGGAGCACACGACCGAGCTCATCGAGGGCTTCATCAGCAAGCGCAACCGGCCCTTCTCGGCCACGCTCAAGCTCGCCGAGACCGGCCGCATCAACTGGGAGTTCCCGCCCCGGACCCGCGGAGGCGGCGAAGAAGAGGCCGGCCGCCAGTTCGAGGTGAACCCCGAGCCCATGGGCAAGTGCCCGGGCGTGGGCCGCTGCCCCAAGGACGACACCGCGATCATCATGGAGACGCCGACCGCCTTCGCCTGCCAGGGCTCGGGCTGCTCGGTGTCGGTTCCGCGGGAGATCTGCAAGCGCGAGGTGACCCGCGAGGAGGCGATCACGCTCTTCGCGAACAACGAGACGGTGGTGCTCGAGGGCTTCATCTCGCGAGCGGGCAAGCCGTTTGCGGCCTCGCTCTACCTCAAGAAGAACGGCCGCCACGGCTTCCGCTTCGGCGCCCGGAGCTGATCGGCTCCCGGGGGCTGCCCGCCCCCGGGACGCGCGCTACTTTCGGGGGGCCTTGCTCCCCGGGTCACGCGGCTTCGTGTGCTGCTTGGCGGCTCCGGGGCGGGCCTTCTTCGCCTTGGGGCGCGCCCAGCCCTTCTTGCGGTAGGGGCGGCCCTGCTCGTCCCGATCGCCGGGCTTGTTGCGGGCTTCCTTGGGCGGCGCCGGCAGGCGCAAGGCCTCGGCGACCGCGGCTCGAATCTCCCAGCTGATCGACAGACGCGCTTCACCCTGCTTGCGCACCTGCGCACGCAGGTGGTTCAGCTCGCCCGGGGTCAGGGACCGCGTCTCGGCCACGTCGAGGCTGCGCAGCGTGATCCCACCGAAGCCGACGCGCTTGAGCTTGAGCACCTTGTGCCCGATGTGCTCGATCATGCGCCGCACGATGCGGTTGCGGCCTTCGTGGATCTGGATGAGCAGCCAGCTGGACGGCCCGGAGGACTGCACCATCTCGACCAGGGCCGGGTTGGTGGGGCCATCCTCCAGCTTCACGCCGCGCGCGAGCTGGTTGAGCTTTCGCTGATCCGGCGTGGAGCTGATCTTCACGAGGTAGGTCTTGGGAACCGAGTAGGACGGGTGCGTGAGGCGGTAGGCCAGCTCGCCGTC
>JAJDAI010001189.1 GCA_029261955.1 Deltaproteobacteria bacterium
CGTCTTCGCGACCCGCTCCGCCGCCGCGGGCTGCATGGAGCCCACGAGCTCCGCCGCGAGCTCGACCACGCCCTCCTCGCGCCGGTCCAGCGCCGATCGGTCCAGGGGATCCGCGACGAGCAACCACAGCACGGGCGCGAAGGTGACCAGCGCCACGACCAGCAAGGCCCTCAGCCGCAGCGAGCGGATCCGGAACTCAGCGAACCCAGCGATAGCCGGCCCCCACCACGGTCCCGATGCAGGCGAACTCGCCGTCGATGGCCTCGAACTTGCGCCTCAGCCGCCGCACCCAGGAGTCGATGATCCGCTCGACCACCACGCTGTCGTCGTCCCGGACCAGCACCAGCAGCCGCTCCCGCGAGAAGACCACGCCGGGCCGCCCCGCGAGCGCCTCCAGCAGGCGGAACTCGCTGACCGTCACCGCGATCGCGACGCCCGTCCAGGTCACGCTCAGGCGCTCGGGGTCCAGGCACAGCGCCCCCACCTCGACGCAAGGCTGCACCGCGGCGGCCCCGGCCTGCACCGCCTGGCGCCGCAGCAGGGCGGCGATCCGGGCCAGGAGCACGCGCGAGCTGAAGGGCTTGGTCACGTAGACGTCCGCGCCCAGGTCCAGGCCCAGGGCCTCGTCGATGTCGCCGTCGCGCGAGGTCAGCAGCAGCACCGGCAGACTGGAGCCCGACTCGCGGATCCGGCGCACCAGGGCGTAGCCGTCCAGGCCGGGCATGTTCACGTCGGCGACCAGCAGGTCGGCCTCCGCCAGGCGCTTCCAGGCCGCCAGCCCGTCGCCCACCGCGACGACCTCGTGCCCCGCGTCATCGAAGGTCATGGCGAGCCCGTCGCGCAGGTCGGGATCGTCGTCGGCCAGGAGGATGCGCGCCATGCCCCCCATGTTTGCGCGCTCGGGGGCCCCGGGGCCAGCCCGCCCCACAAGACCCGCCGGTCCGCGCGCCCCCCCCTGATATGGTGCCGACCCTGGAGAATTCATGCGCATCGCCTTGCTCGCCTTGTCCCTCGTCCTGTTCGGCTGCCCCGAGGTCGAGCCCGATCCGATCGACGACGGAGTCCCCGACTGGCCGGCCCTGAACGGCGGCACGCTGCTCGCCGGCGCCGCCGCCTCGACGCTGAACCTGCCGGTCGGCGTGCCCCTCGGCGGCTTCACCGGCCGCGATCGGGCCCTGGGCAGCGAGCCGGGCCCCGACTCCCGGGACAGCGACTACCGCACCGACTTCGTGCCCTCGGGCGGCTGGCAGACCCGCATGCCCCTGGACGTGCTCTGGCTGGAGAACGGCGAGAAGACGGCAGTCCTGGTCCGCCTCGACCTCATCTACACCTTCGACGGCCTGACCGAGGCCATCGGCGAGCGCCTCAGCGCAGCCACCGGCACCGATCTCACCGACAGCGTCTTCACCTTCTCGAGCCACAGCCACAGCAGCTACGGCACCTTCAGCAAGGCGACGATGCTCTTCTTCGGCGGCGACTTCTTCCGCGAGGAGATCTTCGACCGGATGGTGGACCAGGCCGTGAACACCGCCCTGGATGCCTACGAGTCGCGCACCGAAGCCGCGATCGGGATGGGCGTGGACGAGGGCTTCGACCCCATCGGCGACGACACGATCTTCCGCGACCGGCGCGAGGAGAACTCCAACCTGCTCGCGCCCGACGGCAGCGAGACGGGCCCCGGCTACAAGGACACGCGCGCGACCATGCTGCGGGTCGATTCGACCGGCGGCGACCCCATCGCGGCCATGTTCTTCTTCGGCACGCACGGCACGATCATGGGCGGCGACAGCTCGATCCTGAGTTCGGAGTCCATGGGCCACGTCAGCCAGCTGCTCAACGAGCGGCACGGCGGACCGGTCTGGATCTACGGCCAGGGCGCGGGCGGCGACGCCTCCCCGGGCGGCCGCTTCGACGCCTTCGCGCGCATGGAGTGGATCGCGGAGCAGGCCAGCACGCGCCTGCTCGAGCTCTACGACTCCATCGAGCTCAGCTCCGACCCCGTCACCCTGGAGCCGGTGCAGCGCTACATCCACCAGGGTCGCGACATCCGCGTCACGCGCAACGGCACCACCGACCTCTACTACAAGGAGTGGCAGGACCACTGGGACGAGGACCCCTACATCCCGGACATGCGGGTGTGGGAGGACGACAGCTGCATCCTGGAGTACCGCCCCGACTGCGTGATCCGCTCCCCGCTCGACGAGTTCTGGGTCCAGTACGGCGCCGCGCTCTGCGGTGAGCCGGACATCGACATCGCCATCTTCGGCCTCAACGTCGACCTGCCGATGTACGCGTCCTGCCTCGACCTGGACCTGGGCTTCTCGCTCTTCCGCATCGCCTTCCGCGAGTACGTGGAGACGCGCGAGGACTACCCCCTCCCCCTGCCCGAGTCCCGCACGACGATGCTCGGCGCCCTGGGGCTCGGTGCCATCCCCGTCACCTACCTGGGCAGCCCCACCGAGACCCGCGAGACCGTCTTGGCCTTCGCACCGGGCGAGGCGACCACCCTCTGGACCCAGTTCCTGCGCCACCGCGCCGACGTCGAACAGGGCGTGCCGGAGCTGGCGGTCGTGGCCTACGCCATGGACCACGAGGGCTACCTGCTGACGGTCGAGGACTGGCTCCAGGCTGGCTACGAGTCGACCATCTCCTGGTGGGGCCCGCTCCAGGGCGAGTACATCCTGGAGGAGCTGCTGAAGGTGACCGCCGTCGCGCACTCTCCGCTGGAGGAGGACCCCTTCTGGCCCGACTACCCGACCGAGACCTGGTACCCCGACTGGGACACCCCCTGGGTCGAGCCGGACGTCACCGCGGACGCCGGCACCACCCCGGATCCCGCTCCCCTCTACGTC
>JAJDAI010001190.1 GCA_029261955.1 Deltaproteobacteria bacterium
AGCCTTGAAGTCGGGTGCGCAACCCGACGCGGTGGGAAGAGCGAGTCACTTCGGTGACGCGAAGGAACCACCGCCCCGTGAAACTCTGAAGAGGAGAGTCACGATTCCGCAGGTGCAGTCGTCCAGCGAGGCGGCAGCAAACGCGAAGGTGAGGAGCAGCTTCGGCTGCGAAACACGTCCCAGACCACGTCACCGTTCGCTTCGGCGGGCGGGGTGAGGCGCCACTTCGGTGGACCTCGTCAAGAACGCAGCAGATACCGCACGCCGGCCGGGTCCTCTAGGGGGCCCGGTCGGTACGGTTCTGGGTTCTGGGGAACCCTGCGGGTTCCTCAGCAGAAGCCTGCGGCTTCTGCTGCACCCCTTGGGGTCAGGACACCACCGATCACTTCATCACGGTGCCGCCGTCGACCGGGATCGCCTGGCCGTGGATGGCGGCGGCCTCCTCCGAGCAGAGCATCGCGACCAGGGCGGCGACCTCGTCGGCGGTGACCAGGCGGCCCTGGGGGGACATGCCTTCGAGCGAGCCCTTCGCGGCCTCGAGGCTGCGGCCGGTGGAGCGCGCGATGCGGGCGACGGCCTCGGCGGCCATGTCGGTCTCGACCCAGCCGGGGCAGACGGCGTTGACGGTGACGCCGGCGCGCGCGACCTCCAAAGCCAGCGCCCGCGTCATGCCCACCAGCGCGTGCTTGCTGGTGCAGTAGGCCGAGGTGTAGGCCTGCCCGGTGAGCCCGGCCAGCGACGCGATGTTCACCACCCGCCCCCAGCCGCGTTCGGCCATGCCGGGCAGGAAGGCGCGGCTCAGGGCGTAGGGCGCTGACACGTTGATCTGCATGACGCGGTCGAAGGTGGCGTCGTCGGTTCGGCCGATGGGCGCGCCGATGGCGATGCCGGCGTTGTTGACCAGGATGTCGATGCCAGCGACCGCCCCCTCGATCCGGGCGATCGCCTCGGCGATGGAGGCGCGATCGCTCAGGTCGGCTGCGACCGCGAGTCCCCCGACCTCCTCGGCCAGGGCCAGGATGGCGGCCTCGCTCCGGGCGAGCAGGACGACGCGGCAGCCAGCAGCGGCGAGGCGGCGAACGATGGCTTCACCGATGCCTCGGCTGGCCCCGGTGACGAGGGCGGTGCGTGCAGTCATGGGGCTCCCGGGCGGCGCTCAGGACGCCGCGTTGCGAATCAGGCGGTCGTAGAAGCGAACGTAGAGCACGAGGTTGTCGACGGAGACGCGCTCGTCCGTGCCGTGGATGCGCGCGGTGTCCTCGGGCTTCACCCAGCTGGGCGCGAAGCGGTACACGTCGTCGGCGAGGCCGGTGTAGTGCCGACCATCCGTCGCGCCGAGCACCAGGCCGGGCGCCACGATGACCTCGGGCGCCGCCTCCCGGATGCTCCGGCCGATGACCTCCCAGGCGCGGGACTCGGTGCTGGAGACCGGCGACGGCTCGCTGTTGAAGCCGGGGCGCCGCTCCACCCTGATGCGCTCGTCCGCCAGCACCCGCTCGACGCGCTCGATCACCGAGGCGATGTCGTCCGAGGGATGAATGCGGAAGTTGACCGTCGCGGTCGCGGAGGGCGGCAGCACGTTCTCCTTCGAGCTGGCGCTCAGCATCGTGGGGGCGGTCGTCGTGCGGATGGACGCGTCCGTGCCGGGCTTCGCCGCGAGCTTGCCGCGCACCACGCCGCCCAGCAGCCACAGGTTCGCGAAGGCCAGCTTGTTGCTGAAGCCCATCTCCGGGCCGAGGGCCGCGAACATCCCAGCCGAAGGGCCGTCCATGTGCGGGGGAAAGGGCTCGGCTTGGAGGCGCGCGAGGCCCGTGGCGAGGATCCCCACGGCCGTCTCGCGCGGGGGCATCGAGCTGTGTCCGCCCTCCCCTGCGGCGACAAGGTCCAGGCTCAGGTAGCCCTTCTCGCTGAGGCCGACCAGCGCTGCCGGCGCCGAGAGCCCGGGCACGATGCCGTCGGTGATCACCAGGCCCTCGTCGAGCACGAACTCGAGCTGGATGCCGGCCCGCTTCAGCTTCGCGGCGATCTGCACGGCCCCGGCCTGCCCGCCGATCTCCTCGTCCTGCCCGAAGGCGAGCAGCAGCGTGCGCTGCGGCACGAAGCCCGAGGCCAAGAGGCCCTCGGTGGCCTCGAGGATCCCGATGAGGCTCGCTTTGCAGTCGATGGCGCCGCGGCCCCAGACGTAGCCCTCGGCGAGCCGGCCGCTGAAGGGCGGCTGCTCCCAGGCCTCCTCGGTTCCGGGCGCCACGGGCACCACGTCCTGGTGGGCCGCCAGCAGCACGGCGGGCAGATCGGGCTGCGCTCCGCGCCAGGTCAGCAGCAGGCCCCAACGCCCGATGCGCTCGACGCCCAGCTGCGCGAAGACCCGCGGGTAGCTCGCCTCCAGCAGGGCGTGCAGCTCGGCGAAGGCCGCCTCGTCCAGCTCCCCGCCGTCCACCGAGATCGTTCGGGCGGAGATGGCCGCCCCCAGGCGCCGGGCCACCGCCTCGCCGTCCACGGCCAGGGGCTCGACGGCCTCCACCTCGACCTGCACGGAGCTGAGGGTGAGGGCACGGGCGAGCGCCACCGCCACGACCGCGAAGACGAGCAGCGCGACCAGGGCGAGGGCTCGTCTCAGCACGAGAAGCTCCCGGTCGGGGCGCGCTCGTCGGCCTGGGTGTCCGAACCGGCGGCGCCCGCGTGCCCCGGGGGCTTCGCGACGCCGATGGCGGCGAGCCGCTGGTAGAGGAAGTCGTGGCACCGCACCGGCTCGGCGTAGCCCGGCCGAAGCGGGGTCAGCATCTGGTTCGGGTGCGGGTGCACGAAGAAGGGCATCGAGAGGCGACCGCCGTCGGAGCCCCCCTCGGGGTTGACCACGCGGTGGGTCGTGCTGCGGAGCTGGCCGGCGGTCAGCAGCTGCATCATGTCGCCCGAGTCGCAGATCATGACGTCCGGCGGCGTGTGCACCGGCATCCACTGGCCATCGCGGCTCAGCAGCTGGAGGCCGGGACGGGTCGAGGCGGGCAGGACCGTCAGCAGGTTGATGTCCTCGTGCGCCGCGGCGCGCACGGCGCCGACGGGGACCTCGCCACCGACGTCGGGGTAGTGGATCACACGCAGGACGGAGTTGCCGTCGCGGACCATGTCCGGGAAGAAGTCCAGGGGCAGCCCGAGGTACTCCCCCACCCCGCCGAGCAGGGCGTGGGCGAGCGACTCCATGCTGCTGAAGAGGCGCTGGAAGGTCGGCGCGAAGCGGGGCACCTCGCTCGGGAAGCGGTTGGGCTGGATCCGCCCCGCCAGCCGCTCGACGTGATCGGCCGGCAGCGTGCGCCCCACGTGCCAGAACTCCTTGAGGTCGGGTGCGGCCGAGTCGAGGGCGTGCTCGACGCCGAAGGAGGTGTAGCCGCGCTCGCGGCCGGCGGCGGTGTCCTCGTAGGCCTGCTTCTGCTCGGAGGCCAGCGCGAAGGTCTCGCGGGCGACGGCGTAGGCCTGGCTCAGCAGCTCGGGCGGGACGCCGTGTTCGACCAGGGCGACGAAGCCGCAGTCCTCCAGCGCAGCCCCGAGGGCTTGCACGAAGGCAGCCCGGCGGGCCCCCCCCGAGGCGAGATCGCGGAAATCGAGGATCGGGATGCTGCCAGCGGACACGAACGCCTCCGGAACAAGGTCCGGTCGTCTCTTAGCACAGGGCCGGCCCGCCGAATCCGTACACTGCCGCGGTGTCCGCACTGCTCGTCCTGACCCGCGAACGCCCCGGGGCGCCGCCACCGCCGGAGTCCCTGCCGACCGCGCGGGCCGCCCTGGCGCTCGAGGCCGCTGGCGTGCCCGTGCTCTTCGGGCAGCACACGGCCGAGGGACGAGCGCGCGGACTCCGCCCCACCCCGGAGGGCTGGGTCCCGGACGAGCTGCCGATCCGCGCCGTGCACGACCGCTTCCCGGGCTGGAGCTGGCCCGCCCCCTACCGCGCCGCGCTCGCTGGCCTGCCCGGCGTGCCGGTGGGCAACCCGCCCTGGCTGACGGCCTTGTGCCGGGACAAGCTGCGCTCGCAGCGGGTGCTGGAGCAGGCGGGGATCCCCATGCCCCCGCTGGAGGACGAGCCCGCCGCCTTTCGGGAGCGGCTGGGCGCCTGGGGCTCCGCCTTCCTCAAGCCGCGCCACGGCTCGCTGGGCCTCGGCGTGCAGCACGTGCGCCCCGGCGACCCATTGCCCGAGCGGGGCCCGGCCCACGGAACGCAGGGGGCCGACCCGATGCTGCTCCAGCGCGCGGTGCCCCGGAGCCGCTCCCCGCACGTGGCCATGCGGCTGCTGCTCCAGCGCGAGGGATCGATCTGGAGGCGCCCGCCCGTCGTCGCGCGGATCTCGGACGACGACCCGGTCGTGAACGTCGAGCTCGGCGCCCGCGCGGAGCCCGCCGAAGGCCTGGTGCCCGCCGCGACCCTGGCCACCGCAGAGGCCCTGTCCCGCGCCGCCCTGGAGGCGCTGCTCGGGGCCGGCGACGCGTCCTTCGCCCTGGAGCTCTCCTTCGACCTCGTGCTCGACGACGCCGATCAGCCCTGGATCATCGAGGTGAACCCGGTGCCCCGCGGCCGCCTGCGGATGCTCGCCGCCGAGGACCCCGGACGCTGGGGCGCCGAGCACCACCGCGTCTGCGCCGCCCCGCTGCTCGCCCTGGATCAGCTCACGCAGTGAACCCGCGGCCTTGTGCCACACTGCGGCCCATGTGCACCCTGCTCGTCGCCTCCCGGGTCTGGCCCGGGATCCCCTTGCTCGTCGCCGCCAACCGCGACGAGAAGCTCGATCGTGCCTCGGAGCCGCCGCAGCGGCAGGAGCTGGACGGCCTCGCGGTCTTCGCGCCGCGCGATGCGGTGGCCGGCGGGACCTGGATGGGCGTGAACGCGGCGGGCCTCTTCGTCGGCATCACGAACCGCTTCGTGCCGGGCCCGAACCCCGGCCACATCCACCCCGATCGGCGCTCCCGCGGGCTGGCCGTGCAGGACGCGCTCTCCTCCCCCTCTCGCGCGGACGCCGTGGCCCGGGTCCGCCGCCACGGGGGCGCGGCCCACAACCCCTTCCACCTCGTGGTCGCAGACATCGACGGCGCCACCTTGCTCTGGTGCGACGGCGTCGATCTGCACGAGGAGGAGCTGCCGCCCGGCCTGCACATCGTCACCGAACGCAGCCGCGGCGCGGCGCCCAGCGCCCGGGAGGACGCCCTGCTGGTATCAGTGCCTGGCCTGCTCGCCCACCCCGAGACCCTGCAGCCGGCGCTGGCCGTGCACCGCGACACGCCCTTCGACTCCACCTGCGTGCACGCCACGGACTGGAACTACGGCACCTGCAGCGCGACGCTCGTCTCCTGGGACGAGCGCGGCCCGAGCCGCTTCCTCTACGCCGACGGCCCGTCCTGCGTGACCCCCTGGACGGACCTGAGCGAGGCGATGGCCCGGAGCCTCTAGCTCGGCACCTTGTCGGGCGCCCAGAGCGTCACCAGGTAGCCGAGCAGGTAGTCCGTCTTGCGATCCAGCAGCGTGGAGCGCGACAGCCAGCGGCTCAGGTGGCGCACATCGAAGGGGAACTTGCGCCCGTCGGGCGCTTTGCCTCCGCGCAGGATGGTCTTGAGCACCACGTTGGACTTCGGGTGCTTGGCCCAGGGCCCCGCGACGACGATGCGGCCCTCCGGTCGACAGACCCGCTCCACCTCGCGCAGCAGGGGCTGCGGCTCCGGCAGCAGGTGCACGACCGAGGCCACGAGCACCACGTCGAAGCTGTTGTCCTCGAAGGGCAGGCTCCCGCCGTCGGCCTGCACCACCTCGGCGGTGTGCCCCCGCTGGGCCGCGTAGCCCCGGAGGGTCTCGAGGTGCTCGGCCGACAGGTCCACGCCCACCACGTCGACGCCGGCGTCGAGCAGCGGGATGGTGATGGGCCCGGTGGAGCAACCGACGTCGAGCACGCGCTTGCCGCGCAGCTCCGTCATGTTCTTCACCAGCGCCACGCGCCTTGGGTGGAAGGCCTGCTCGGCCCGGCTGCCCCGGGTCATGGCGGCGTAGTAGTCGTGCTTGTCGACCAGGTCCGGCCGAAGATCAGTGCTCATGGGCTCAACCTACTCGGAATCTACGGTGCCGCCGGTGGAGAAGCGGAAGCTGAGCGCCTCCTCCGTCGGGTTGCCGGAGTAGTCGATGACGCCGCCGGCCGGCACCTCGACCACGTAGGTGGTGTCGGCTTCCAGCGGCGCGGCGGGGCTGAAGTTCACGACGTTCTCCTGCGCGTTGAAGCTGCCGGGGACCGGCACGCCGTCCACGTCGATCACGCGGACCGAGCCGGAGAAGACGCTGGCGAAGTCCACCGACTCGTCGAAGCTCAGCCCGACCCGCGCCGTGAGCGCGACGAAGGTCGCACCCTCGATCGGGCGGTGCAGCTCGACGCGGGGCCCCTGCGAGTCGGGCTCGGCGCTCCAGGGCATGACCGCGCTGGCCTGGTCGGGCAGCGCGTCCTCGTCCACGGACAGGATCACGACGTTGCCGACGGGCGTGGCGGTGTCCAGGTCCCCCGGCAGCTGCCCGCGGCCCAGCTCGAAGGGCGTGGAGGGATCGCTGAAGTCGTAGACGCCGGCGAAATTCGACTCCCCGACGAAGAGGGTGTCGTGCTGGCGAAAGACGTAGCCGCCGTTGCCGTCGGGGCTGTTGTAGCCGCCGACGCGGGTCGGGTTCCCCGGCTGGCTCAGGTCGTAGGCCTCGAAGCCGCCGCCGCCCTCCTTGCGGGCGAAGAGCGCGTAGCTGCCGCCGATGTTGGCGAAGTAGTACTCCCGCGGCTCGCCTTCCTCGTTGCTCACGAGGAAGTCGCCACCCGGCCAGGGGCGCGGGTCGGTGGGGTCGGAGATGTCCATGAAGACGGTGCGCGCGCCCTCGGCCGTCGAGACCATGGCCAGGTCGCCGATGGCGTGCACGGCCCCGACGCGCAGGTTCGGTTCGAGGTTCACCTGACCCGCGAGGGTCGGCTCCAGCGGATCGCTCGCGTCCACGATCCAGAAGCCGTTGTCCGCCCCCGATACGAAGACGTAGGGGTCCTGCCAGAACACCGACAGGCTCACGCGGGCGTAGGAGTCCGGATAGACGTAGCCGGGCAGCGCGAGGCTGGACACCGGCGCCGGCGCCTCGGGATCCGTCACGTCCCAGAACATCACCCCGCCCACCAGCAGGCCGTCGATCACGCCTCCGTGGTAGTCCAGCGCGGCGTAGGTCCGCCCACCGACCCGCGAGAAGCCGATGTTGTGGGACTCCCGCAGGTCCCCCGAGGTGCCCTGCCCCACCAGGACCGGCGCGCAAGGCTGCGAGATGTCGAAGAAACTCAGCCCGCCCCCGGACCACTCGGGCACCCAGGGCATCAGCAGGTGGCCGTCCAGCATCACGACGAGGTTGTGGTGGTCCGCGTCGTCCTCGCCGCCGTCCAGAAAGGCGCAGTTCTGCCAGAGCTCGGCGTCCCCGAAGGCGGTCGACGGGCCACCGGGGCCCAGCAGCGGCCCCCAGGCCCCCGGCTCCGGAAAGTCGGCCGAAGGCGATGCGGGCTCATCCCCGGCCGGGGTGCAGCCGATGAGAGTCAGAAGGGACAGAAGCAACAGGGTTCGAAGCACGGCAGGAGCATGGAGCGCCTGCCAGCCCGGCGTCAACGCGCATGGCCGCAGCGAGCATGGGAGACTGCGCGGCACACCGGGCGCTCCAGATGCCCCCCAGCGAGGAGACAACGATCTCAGAGCGCCTGCGAGTGTTGGTCGTGGAATCGGACGCCGTCTGGCGTTCGCGGCTGGTGGAGGCGCTTGAGTGCTGCGGCATCGAGCTCCGGGTGGACACCGCGGACTCCTTCATCGGAGGCCTGGGCAAGCTGAAGATCGGCGGCTACGGCTGCGCGCTG
>JAJDAI010000120.1 GCA_029261955.1 Deltaproteobacteria bacterium
CGTAGACCGCCAGGAAGTTGAAGTTGTAGGGGGTCGCGAAGAGGCGCGGGTCGTTCCAGTTCGCCTCGTCAGCGGACGGGTTGACGGGGTAGCTGCCGTCCGGTGGTGTCTCCAGCACGTCGGCGTCGACGACGCCCAGCTCGATGTGGTTCCTCACCCAGGGGTCACTGCCCATGAGCCACTCGTGCTCCAGGGGCATCGACCAGGCCTCGAAGGGGCCGAGCTCTCCGGTCTCGGGCTCGCAGTAGGACACGTGGAAGGGGATGTGCGCGTTGGAGGAGACCAGCTCCTTCGAGAACTCCGCGCCCGAGACGAGCACGGCTTCCTGTCCCGTGACCGCGCTCTCCAGGATCGCGGCGCCGCCGACCACCCGGTCCGAACACCCGTCGCCGTTGAAGTCGAAGGTGTCGTGGACCAGCCCTTCCTGCACGGTGAGGCTGTCCGCGGGGTTCAGCATCGCTGCGAGGCTGAGCCCGGCGTCCGGTCCGTCGATCTTGCGGTCGGCGTTCCGGAGGACCTCCAGGTGCGAGCTGCGGATGCGGGTCTGGAAGCTCGTCTTCGAGTAGCCGTCGACACCTCGGACGCGGGTCTGGGCTTCGAGCCCGGGGAGGACCTTGGACAGCCCGTGCACGTCGAGCATCGTGGAGATCGGATCCCCGCTCGACGCCCGGGTGTTGGCGTAGCGGTTCCAGAGGACCAGCTGCTCGCTGCCGGGCCTGGGCGAGTGGTCGTGGATCTGCTCGCGCTCGATCACGAAGGTGCCGTCGCCGCCGGTTCCGAAGCCCACCACGGCCCCCACCGCCATCGTCACGTTGGTGCCGACCTCGCAGAACGGGGCGCAGGAGCGGTGCTCGCACCAGGCCCCGCGTGCGGGGTCGAAGGTGGGGATCCCGAAGAGGTGCACGAGCAGATCGGGGATGCCCGTCTGCCAGTAGGCGCAGTCGTCACGCGAGAGGGCGAACTCGATGCAGTCCCCCCAGTCGTCGACGACGCCGTCGCCGTCGCAGTCGGCTCCCGTCGAGGCGAAGCTGGCCCCCAGCGACCCGTCGTCCTGGGCCTCGTTCGCCGCGCAGGAGAGCCAGGCGCCGAGGACCTTGTGGTCGTCCAGGTCTCTGGGCGTAGGCATCTCTTCCGGGGGCGTGTCGGAGCCGGCCGCCATCGCGTCCAGCTCGCTTTGCACGCAGCCGTGCATCTGCTCGCTGCGCTCCGACTCCCGAAGCAGGCCCTCGTACAGCACCCCCGCGAGGGTCTCGGAGATCGGATCCCCCTCCGAGTCGAAGTTGGCCAGCTTCTCCAGCAGGACCTCGCGGCCCTCCTCGGCGGCCTGCGAAGACGGCGTCTCCTGGACCAGATGCCGGATGTTCCAGTCGTCGACCTCCTGCAGGGCCAGCGGATCCACGCGGAGCGGCTCGGGAGCGGAGAAGTCCGTGCCGCGGTTCCAGCGCACGAAGTACTCGTCCGAGCCGCTGTTCAGGTCCGAGGAGTCGTTGTGGTCGACGTTGATGACGCCATCGGACCAGGGGGAGATCAGGCCGAGGAGCCCGGCCTGGAACGGGTCGTAGCGCGGCAGCTGGGGGTCGTGCATCAGCAGGTCGGCGAGCCCGTCGCCGTTCTCATCGGAGAGCATCACCGGCTGGAAGCCGCCCTCGTGGAAGCTGGCCCCGAGCCAGGGGTCGGAGTCCGGCCAGTCATCGAAGTACATCGTCTCCGGCGCGTCGCCGAGCACGAAGTCCCCGTCCGGGCCGAGTTCGTTGAGGGTCTCGCTGTCCGAGTAGACGAACTCCCAGGGGTTGGGCACCTGCGGCGCGTTGGGCGGCCGCGAGGCCGGCTCCCAGGTCGAGCTGGAGGCGGGGATCGCGAAGGTCGGGTAGGCACCCATGGGGTCGTAGACGCCGGGCAGCTCCCAGACGCGCGTCAGCCGCGAGCGGCCCGTGGTGCCCTCGTCGTAGTCGAGCCGGTAGCTGCGGATGACGGTCGCCGGGGTGAGGTCGACGTCCACGAGTTCGCCGCTGCGCACCACGCTCGCGCCGGCCGAGACGACGACCTGCTTGAGCCGTCGATCGCTGACGCGTGCGCCGCCTGTCGCGAAGGACAACCGGACGTCCGGTCGCCGCTCCCAGTCGAACATCGCGGCGTAGAAGTGCAAGACGGGTGAAGGCCAGAAGTCACCGGGCCTCTCCAGGAAGTCCTGGCCCTGGCCCGTGATCCCGCCACCGGCGTAGGACGCGAACTCTGGACTCGGGAAGAACTGGGACGCGTGGTCTTCGTGGATGGTCGGGGTGGGTGGCTCCGGGGCGACGCGGGTGGTCTCGGCCCAGGTCACGGCGCGGAGGCAGCCGTCGCAGCCGCCGCGGTCGCTCGGCTCAGCCTCGAGCGCGTCCTGCAGGGGGTCGCTCCGGCGATCCGGCCAGAACTGAACGAGGTTGCCGTCCCGGTCCATCACCCGATTCAGGAGCCAGCGGGTCGTCAGCTCCCGGACGGATGACGGGCTGCCCTCCGCCCAGGCGCCCAGGTTCTTGTGCGGGGTCCGCACGCGGTAGGTGCCGTCGCAGGAGCTCTCGTCGCCGTACCACCAGGTCGAGCCGTCGGGACGCACGACCACGAACGCGTTGGGTTGGTGGATCCCGCTGCCCGGGGGATCGCAGCCGTCTGGATCGTGGATCGGGAGGATGAGGGAGAAGGTGTCGGGACGCGTGCGAAAGACGCAGCGGTCGCCGCCGTCGCCTGCGGCCTCCTCCCAGCTGTTGGCCTCGGCCTGAACGCCGATCAGGGGGTCTTGCCACCCGGGGTAGAGCTCCATGTCGTCGAGGAACAGCCGGCCGTTGTACTGACCGCCATCGCAGTAGGTGCTGCCCTCGTGCCAGTAGGAGGGCACGCCCCATCGGCCCTCCAGCCGGATCGAGCTGTAGGGCAGCTCCCAGCCGTAGCCGGCGCTGCCCGAGCCGCCAGCCGAGCTGTAGAGCAGGGCCAGGTCGGGTGTGCTGCCGCCGGGGCCTTCGGGGACCGCGAGCGGCACTGCGTAGGTGAAGGACCCCGAGTTGTCCTGGATGGTGGGCAGGGTGCCGCCGGCGAGGACCGTCGACGGAAGGACTGCGAAGAGCAGGGCGAGGCGAAACAACATGGCGGGACCTCCGCAGGGGCGTCGGCCCCTCGAACTCCCAAAACGAAAGGGCTGTCGGGGGAGGGTCGGGTTTCTTCGGTCCGACAGGGTCCCCCTTGCAGGAACCCCTCCGCGAAGCCACGGTCCCACCCCCCATGCGCCTCCTCCCCCTCCTCCTCCTCCTGACCGCCTGCGCCGCCCCCATCGGCCGCACGAGCGATCGAATCGTCGGAGACCTCGTCGTCGCCGGGACCGAGCAGGTCCTCGCGGGGGCGCGCCTCACGCTGACGCCGGTGGAGCCCGTGTCGGCGGCGGCCGATGAGGCTGGGGAGGGGTTGGGGGCGGTCGCTCTTACAACCGAGGCCGGGGCGTTCTTGATCACCGAGCTGACCGCGCCCCAGCAGGTCTTCCCCCTGCTTCGTGGCTGGGCCTACGAGCTGCGGGCCGACGCCAGCGGCTTCTACTCGGGCTTCGTGCGCGTGGAGTTCACGGGCGGGGAGCTGGTGCAGCGCCTGGAACTCGAGCTGATCGACGACGAGCCCATGCAGGGCGAGCAGATCAACGAGCTGCCGGCCGATGCCGTCGACAACCCGAAGGGGACCTTGATCGACGAGGTGCTGCGTCGGCAGGGGAGGCGGGCGCCGGGGCGGTGAGCGCGGCGCGGTAGGCTGCGGGATGCACTGGTTCCTCGCCCCCCTCCTCCTCCTGCTGGCCTGCCCGCAGTCGATCGACGATGACGACGCGACGGTCGATGACGACGACCTGACTGCGGACGACGACGACGTGGTCGATGACGACGATGTGGTCGATGACGATGACGCGGCCGATGACGATGACGTGGCCGATGACGATGACGTGGCCGACGACGACGACATGGCCGACGACGACGACGTGGCCGACGACGACGACGTGACGGTCGATGACGACGACGCGGTCGATGACGACGACACAACCCCCGACGACGACGACGACGACGACACCCCCCTCCCATACCCCGCCCACGACCCCTACCTGCTCAAGGGCGTGCAGCCCGACGTCTGGCCCGACTACGACGAGGTCGCCGGCAACCACGCCGGCCGCGTCTCGATGAACCTGGTCTGGGCCTTCTGGGAACCGTCGGTCCAGGCCGCTCCCTGCGCGTCGAACCAGCAGGAGCACGACAACCGCTGCTTCACCATCGACGCCGCCGTCGACGCCGCCATCAACGAGTGGACGGCCCGCGGCGTGCACGTGACCGCCATCGTCTACGGCGTCCCCGCCTGGGCCCGAACGGCTCTCCCCTGCAACACGGCGCCGGGCATGGACATCTTCTGCGCACCGGACGACGCCGCGGACTACGGCCGCTTCGCCGGCATGCTCGCCGCGCGCTACGACGGCCTCTCCGGTCCCGGCCGTGTCGTCGACTTCGTCATCCACAACGAGGTCAACAGCAACACCTGGTTCAACGTCGGCTGCGGTGCGGGCACACCGTGCGACACCACGACCTGGCTCGACGCCTACGCCGCCAGCTTCAACGCCGCGCACGACGCGATCAGCGCATCCCAGCCCGACGCGCGGATCCTCGTGTCCCTCGACCACCACTTCGGCACGGCCTACGACACCCCGGCCGCCGCCAACCCCCTGCTCTCGGGCGAGACGCTCCTGCTCGGCCTCGACGCCCGCTCGGGCTCCCGCCCCTGGCGCGTCGCCTTCCACCCCTACCCGCCGAACCTGCTCGCGCCAGCCTTCTCGCCCTCCGACTACCCCAAGGTCACCTTCGGCAACGTCGGGGTCATCGCGGGGTGGCTGCGAGCCACCTTCCCCAGCCAGCCCGAGCGCCACGAGGTCCACCTCACCGAGCAGGGCATCAACGCGATCGCCCCCTCCTCCGAGGCCGAGCAGGCCGCCCAGCTCTGCGCCGCCTTCCGCAACATCACGGGCACGCCGGGCATCGTGTCCTTCCTCTACCACCGCATGAGCGACCACCCCGTCGAGGTCGCTCAGGGCCTCGGGCTGGGCCTGCGTCGAGCCGACGGCACCGCCCGCCCGGCCTGGAGCACCTGGGCGCTCGCCAACCGCAACGACCTCGGCCCCGTCCAGCTCGACTGCGGCTTCGAGCACCTGCCCTTCACCCGCCTGGTCCGCGGCTTCGACGCCGCAGCTGGCCACCGCGCGAGCAGCCGCGACCTGCCGGCCAGCTTCACCGAAGAGCAAAGCTGGCTTCTCGAGCGCGAGGAGCTGCCCGGCACCACCCTGCTCTACGAGTGCGAGGTCGGCGACCACAGCCTCCTCAGCACCGCCGCCAGCTGTGAGGGCCTGCTGCCCTTGGGGCCCGTGGGCTCAACTCACGACGCGACTGGCCCAAACCTCGTCGAGCTCTTCCGCTGCTACGTGCCCAGCTCCGGCGATCACTTCGTCTCGCCCGATCCCGCCTGCGAGGGCCAGACCGTCGAGTCGGGCCTGGGCTTCGCCTACCCCGGGTGAGCCCCGTGCTGTCCTGACCCCCCTCAATGTCCTGACCCCGGGGTCAGGACATTGAGGGGGGTCAGGACATCACCCCCCGACCTACCGCGTGATCGTGACGTAGGTCAGGTCGCCGTCGTCGTCCTCGGCGTTGAAGGTCAGGTCGTATTCCCAGGGCCAGCCGCAGTCGAGGAAGGTGGGGTCGCTGGGGGTGGCGACGAACCAGGTCTCGTCCTCGTACCACTCCAGGTCGATGCTCCCGACGTCGGCATAAACCACATCACCGAAGACGTCGGTCCAGACCTCGGTGACGTCCACCCAGACGTAGTCGATCGCGTAGGAGCCGCGGGGGTGCTCGACGTCGGTGATCAGCTCCCACCAGCCGTCGAAGGTGCAGTAGGCGTCGACGTCGTCCAGCTTCGGCACGTCCCGCTGGGCGTGCACGACGCAGGCGGAGGATGCCAACAAGAGGGTGATCAGGGTCGCGGCGGGGATGAGGGAGGAGAGGGAGCGGCTCATGGCGTTCTCCTGCGTGGCCCGGGGAGGGCATCTCTGTGCATCGCACGCCGCGTGCCAGCCTCCCGCATGGCCGACCGCCCCCGATCGAGCCCAGGCCGGGCGCGCACACCGGGGACTCCCACACGATCCTCTGAGCCAGCAAACCCACCCGGCCCAGAAGATCGTTGACCCGAGCCCGGTCTGCCTGGGACCCTGGGGTGCGCCCAGTCTGGAACTTGAGATGAGACTCCTCGTTTGCGCCTCCCTCCTGCTCGCGGGGGCGGCGCTCGCTGGCCCCGACACCACGCGCGACCCCTTCCGTTCCCCCCTCGTCACCGAGATCAACATCCAGCCCTATGGGCAGGCGGCGGCGATCTTCGGGCAGTTCGCGGTGGAGGACCTGACCCTGCTCGGCGTCGTGCAGACCCCGTACGAACCCAGCGTTCTGCTCGCCGGACCCGACGGCACGACCCACGTCGTGGGCGAGGGCGCCATCCTCGGCCGCCGCTGGGCGGAGCTGACCCACATCGGCGAGGACAGCGCTGCCTTCCTCATCCTGAGCAAGGACCACGAGGGGGTGCTGGTGGAGCGTCGGCCGGAGCTGCGCTTGCCCGAGCGCTGACAGGCTCTCTCGTCGCCGGGACGAATCCGCTGGCAAGTGGCCGACCCCTGACCCCCGTAGTGTCCTGACCCCCCGTGGTGT
>JAJDAI010001191.1 GCA_029261955.1 Deltaproteobacteria bacterium
CTGCCCGTCGTGGATCCGGCCGCCGTCGACGAGGTCGGGTTCGGCGTGCAGCGGGCTCAGGGGGCCCGCGATGACGTTGGGCGGCGGCGGCTCCTCCACGGCGTCGGGCGGCACGCAGGCGAGGAGCAGGGTGAGAAGAAGCAGCGGCCGGATCGGGGGGGCGAACATGGCCGAAACATCGCACGGGGTCGCCGCCCGCGAAAGCGCCGCCCCTGGCTGGCCGTTCAGCCCGGCAAGCCCGCTTGCGGGCCGGCCGGGCCGCGCGGATGATCCCCCCACAGTGAGCGCCACCCGCACCCTTCGGTCGCTGCTCCCCCTCGCCGCCCGCCGGTTGCTCGCCGCACCGCTGGGCGGAGCCCGACCCGTGATCGCGACGATCCTCCCCGAGATCGGCGCCGCCGCGGGCGCGCCCTGGGTCCAGCTGCACCTGCTGGGCGAAGACGGCCACGGCGAGCTCGCGTCGGAGTGGATGGACGAGCCTGAGCGCTTCCAGGCCGCGGAGCCACGCGGCTTCGAGCTGTCGGACCACCCCGCGCTCGCGGCGCAGGCCGCGCAGCTGGAGCCCTTCACCGTGCTGGTCGACGAGATGCCCCCCGGGGCCGTCTCGGAGCGCGCGCTGCTGGAGCGGCAGGGCATTCGCCAGCTGATCGTCCTCCCCTGCGGCACCGAGGGCGTCGTGCGGGGCGGCATGCTGCTCCAGTACGACCAGCCGACCCCCCCGCTCACGAAGGCCACCTCGGAGCTGCTGCACCTCACCGCGGACCTCTTCCTGCTCGCCCTCGCCCGGGACGCGGCGGAGCAGTCCCTCGCCGCCTCCAAGCAGCGTGAAGAGCAGGCGAGCCAGCGCATGCGGGCGCTGCTCGAGACCGCCTTCGAGGGCTTCCTCGTCTCCCGCGCCGGCTACGTGCTGGAGGCGAACGAGGGCTTCGCTCGGATGTGCGGCTACGAGCCAGACGAGGTCATCGGCATGAACCCGATCGACGTGACGACGCCGGAGTCGGCCGCGATCATCGGACGCAACATCCGCGAGGAGGTGCACACGCCCTACGTCGTCGACGGGGTGCGCAAGGACGGCAGCCAGTTCCCGATGCAGATCCAGGGCACGGAGTGCTTCTTCGAGGGCGAGCGCGTCCGCATCACGGGCTTCCGGGATCTGACGGCGGAGCAGAAGCGCGAAGAGGAGCGGGAGCAGCTCGAGGAGCGCATGCGCCAGGGCCAGAAGCTGGAGAGCCTCGGCGTGCTCGCCGGAGGCATCGCCCACGACTTCAACAACCTGCTGGTCGGCGTGCTGGGCAACGCGGAGCTCGCCGCCAGGGAGCTGTGCGAGGACTCCCCCGTGCGGTCCGCCGTGCAGGCCATCCAGCTGGCCGCGACCCGCGCCGCGGAGCTGGTCAACGAGATGCTGGTCCAGGCGGGCCAGACCCACCCCCAGGTCCGCCCCCTCGATCTGCCGGCGCTGATCGCCGAGATGCGGGAGCTGCTCTGGGCCTCGGTGCCCAAGACGGTCCGCGTGCAGCCGAGCTTCCCCGAGCGGCTGCCCCCGGTGATGGCCGATCCCACCCAGCTGCGCCAGGTGGTGATGAACCTGATCACCAACGCGGCCGACGCCAGCCGCGCGCGCGGCGGCATCATCCGGATCGAGGCCGAGGCGGTCACCCTCGCTGGACCTCCCGACGGCCTGGCCCCCACCTGCCGGCTGGAGCCCGGGCGCTACGTGCGGCTCGTGGTGCAGGACGACGGCGAAGGCATGGACGCGGCCACCGTCACGCGGATGTTCGACCCCTTCTTCTCGACGAAATTCACCGGGCGGGGCCTCGGACTCGCAGCCGTCCTCGGCATCGTGCGCGGCCACCACGGCGGCATCGCCGTGCACAGCGAGCTGGGCCGGGGCACGTCGATGCAGCTGTACCTGCCCGAAGCCGGGGCGCCCCAGCTGCAGGCGGTGCCCTCGCTCCCCCGCATGCGCGCGGTGCCGGGCTCGGCGAACTGCTGTGTGCTGGTGATCGACGACGAGCAGCTCGTGCGCGACGTCGCGGTGCAGATCCTCCAGTCCGCGGGCTACGAGGTGCTTAGCGCCGCGGACGGGGTCGAGGGCCTGGAGACCTTCGCCACCAACCGGGAGCGGATCGAGGCCGTCGTGCTCGACATCGCGATGCCGGGGCTCAACGGGGCCGAGGTCTACGTCGAGCTGCGCAAGATGTCGGACACGATCCCGGTGCTCTTCAGCTCGGGCTACCTGGAGCCGGAGCTGCCCATCGATCCCGGGGACGTGAACCTCGTCGGCTTCCTCCAGAAGCCCTACCGCATGGGGACCCTGTGCCGCCGCCTCGAGGAGCTGCTGGATCCTCCCTCGGCCTGATCCTCACGGGGGGATCGCTCACCCCCCCGCCCCGCAGCCGCGGCTAGAACGTGGCAATGCACCGGATTCTGCTCCTCCTCGTCCTCTTCGCCGTGGCCTGCACCGAGCCGGCGGAGGATCCCCCTCACAGCTCGGAGCGCTTCGCCGTGCGCGCGAGCGTGGAGCAGCTGCAGATCTGGAACGCGCCGGTCGAGGAGCCCTTCGAGGTGCTCGACGCCGAGGGCGAGCTCGTCGCCGAGGACACGACCGACTACCAGGGCAGCCTCATCTTCCGCGAGCTCGCGCCCGGCCCCGGCTACACCGTGCGGCTGGCCGCCGAACCCGAGGAGTTCACGAACCAGCTGGTCGTGACGTCGATCGACGGGAGCCTGCCCGAGCCCTCCTTCTACGATCAGACGCTGCACGAAGGCCGCGGCTACCTGCGCACCCGCGATGGCACGACGCTGTCCTACTTCCTCAAGCTGCCGGGCCCCATCGAAGAGGGCCCCTACCCCACCGTCGTCAACTACTCGGGCTACAGCCCCTCGCGCCCGGGGCAACCCCTGGGCGGGGCCGCCGAGGCCTTCTGCGGCATCTACCCGATCCTGTGCGACGCGCCCGGCTTCCCCTCGGGGATCCTCGCCGGGGTGATGGGCTACGCGGTCATCGGCGTGAACGTGCGGGGCACGGGCTGCTCCGGCGGCGCCTACGACTACTTCGAGCCGCTCCAGCTGCTCGACGGCTACGACGTCATCGAGGTGGTCTCGCGCCAGCCCTGGGTCGCGCACGGCCAGGTGGGCATGGTGGGCCTGTCCTTCCCGGGCATCACCCAGCTCTTCGTCGCCCAGACCCGCCCCCCGGGCCTCGCAGCCATCGCGCCGATGTCCGTCATCGCGGACACCGCCTCCTCCACCCTCGTGCCGGGCGGCATCTACAACAACGGCTTCGCGCACGAGTGGATCGAGAACGTGCTGCTCAAGGCGGAGCCCTACGCGCACGGCTGGATCGAGGAGGTCGTGGCCGAAGGCGACACCGTCTGTGAGGAGAACCAGCTCCTGCACAGCCAGCTGCTCGACGCCATCGAGAAGGCCCGGCTGAACCCCTACTACAGCGACGAGGTCGCGGCGCCGCTGGACCCCTCGCGCTTCGTGCAGGACATCGAGGTGCCCGTCTTCCTCACCGGCCAGTGGCACGACGAGCAGACCGGGCCGCACTTCCCCGCGCTCTTCGACAAGTTCGACGGCTCGCCCTCGACCCGCTTCACGATGACCAACGGCATCCACATGGACGGCTTCTCGCCGCAGATCCTGGGCGAGTGGTCGACCTTCCTGGACCTGTACGTCGCGCGCCGCGTTCCGCAGGTCTCCCAGGCCCTTCGCCTGATGGTGCCGCAGTTCATGCAGGACATCTTCGGGGACGACCTGGCCCTGCCGCCGAACCGCTTCGAGGACTACCCGGACGTGGACACCGCCCTGGCGGACTACGAGGCGGAAGACCCGGTGCGCATCCTCTTCGAGTCGGGCACCGCCGAGGGCGTCGAGCCCGGAGCCCCGAAGGCGGCCTTCGAGGCATCCTTCCCGAGCTGGCCGCCCGAGGGCACCGCGACCCGCTGGTTCCTGCACCCCGACGGGAGCCTCCAGCCCGAGCCGCCCGGCGAGTCCGGGCAGGCCTCCTTCGAGCACGATCCCGAGGCCGGCACCGTGGGAAGCCTGGCCAGCGGCGGCGTCAACGGCCTGCAGCCCGACTGGTTGTGGCCGCAGGCGCAATCGGGGCAGGCGCTGAGCTTCCTGACCGAGCCCCTGACCGAAGACCTGGTGCTGGCGGGCCACGGCAGCGTCGACCTGTGGTTGCTCTCGACGGAGCCGGACGCAGACCTTCAGGTCACGATCAGCGAGGTGCGCCCCGACGGCTTCGAGAGCCTCGTCCAGGCCGGCTGGTTGCGGGCGAGCCACCGCGTCCTGCGCGAGGACGCCACCGAGCTGCGGCCCGTCAAGTCCCACTACGAGGAGGACGTCCTGCCCCTCGTGCCCGGGGAGCCGACCGAGGTGCGGGTCGAGGTGATGCCCTTCGCCCACCCCTTCCGGGCCGGCTCCCGGCTTCGTCTCACGATCGACACACCCGGCGGCACGATGGCGAGCTGGCGCTTCCAGCTGACCGACTTCGAGCAGCCCCCGACCTACACGCTGTCCCTCGGCGGCGAGCAGGCCTCCAGCCTGGTGCTCAACGCGGTGGACGTGGACGTGCCCACGCAGCTCGCGACCTGCGAGGCCCTGCGCGGGCAGCCGTGCCGCGAGTTCTTGGACCCCGGGCTTGGGGACTGAGGCCAGCCCTGGCAGAAGGGGCCTCCACTGAGGGGGGCCATGTCTCACAAGCAACACGCCGAGACCCACCGGAGCAACCGCATCGGGTGGCTGCGGGCCGCCGTGCTGGGCGCGAACGACGGCATCGTGTCGACCGCGTCGCTGATGCTGGGCGTCGCGGCGGCCCACGTGGGGCGGGACGAGCTCTTCGTGGCGGGCGTCGCGGGGCTGGTCGCCGGAGCGATGTCGATGGCGGCGGGGGAGTACGTCTCCGTCAG
>JAJDAI010001192.1 GCA_029261955.1 Deltaproteobacteria bacterium
GGCCGCCGTGGTCGCCCGGCTCTTCGAGTTCGCCTCCAAGTCGGGCGCCGAAGCCCAGCGCGAACGCCTCACGGCGCGCTACCTGCTGTCCGTCGCCTACGCGAACCTGGGCAGCAACCAGGGCAAGCTCGGCGACCTGCGCCGGGGCGAGGACCGCTTCGCCATGCAGCGCACGGCGGAGTCCCTGGCCGCGGCCTACTTCGGCGAAGCCACCGGCCTCTACCCCGAGATCACGCCCGTGGTCTCGTCCCGCTTCTACACACGGCTGCCCGAGAACGCCGACACCTTCGACGCCTTCTTCGGGGACGCGGTGCACAAGCTCTGGGAGCACGGCCGCGACTACCCCGACAACCGCCGCAACTACCTGCTCAACGACCTGCGCACCACCCGCGACCTGGCCCGCCTGCTCCACCTGGACCTGGCCGAGGAGGTCCAGCTTCGCGAGCGCTTCCGGGAGTGGGGAAGCCAGATCGAGCCCGAGGACTATTGGCGGAACGAGCACCGCGACGCCCTGATCAAGGCCTACCGCACCGTGCTCCGCTTGGACGAGTCCACGGCCCTGCTCACGCAGTCGACGATCGGGGTCGAGAACCCGCGCGTGCTCGATGGGATCACGGCCGAGATCGAGGTGAACCGCGACTTCCAGAAGCTGTTGGAGGAGGCCGACGACCCCCTCCTCATGCGCGAGTGGATGCTGCTCGCCCAGGCCTCCTGGTCGAAGGGCCCCGTGCTGAAGTTCGGCCGGGAGCAGCTCGGCGGCTCCCTCACGAGCAAGGGGCTGCACCAGCTCAACCGCTTCCGGGAGCTGGACGACGACGACTACGTGCTCATCGGTGAGCACCCCGTCTGGTCCCACCAGGCGCACTGGCACCTGAAGACCGGCCCGCGGACCGACCAGCGCCGCGCCGACAGCCTGCGCTACGCCAACGACGACCCGACGAAGACCCTCGCCCCCCTCCTGATCGTCGACGGCGTGCCGGTCGAGAACCTGCACGCGCGCTTCGTGCTGCGCTTCCGCCCGCCGGCCGACTACTGGCCGAAGGGCGTGCGCCCGTCCGACGTGCCCGACGGCACGCCCCCGCAGGTCCCCCAAGGCCGCCCCGAGGTCCTGCTGCTCTTTGGTCTCCAGGACGTGGACGTGGACAAGGTCCGCAACGAGGAGACGAAGGAGTACGAGC
Source organism: Deltaproteobacteria bacterium (assembly GCA_029261955.1). GTDB lineage: Bacteria > Myxococcota_A > UBA796 > UBA9615 > UBA9615 > CALCXL01. The sequence goes on from JAJDAI010001192.1 coordinate 1,179, forward strand.
TGCCGCGCCCCACGACGGGTCACGCCCTCCTGCTGTCCGACGACATCGCGCTGCTCGGCCTCACGGAGTCGGAGCGCGGCAGCTACGGCCGCAAGGAGGCCTTCGAGTGGACGGAGCACGGCCGCAAGCCGCTGCGCGCGAAGGCGGACACGCTGCCCGTGGACGTGAAGATCACCGGCCAGACCGTCCAGGTGCAGGCGGGCGGGCGCTCGTTCCGCTTCACCGCCCCGGACGTCTCTCAGGGCTTCTACGGATTGATGATCCGCGGCGTCGGCTTCGTCGAGGTGGCGGAGCTGAGGGTCTCCCCGCTCAAGGCGCGTTGATCACCGTGCCCTGGAACTCGCGCCCCGGCACCCCGAGGACCAGCTCCTTCACCTTGTCGTCTCCGTAGGGCAGGGGCATGTAGATCGCGTCGGTGCGCCACCCGCCGACGCCCGAGCCGAAGATCGCGGCGTGGCCGTAGTCCCCGTCATCCGCCGACCAGTCCACCAGGGGCGTCACCACCCCCGCGGGCGTGATCCTGTAGAGCGTCGCCGTCCACGAGTCCGGCACGTACAGGTTCCCGCAGGCGTCCACCGCGATGGCGTCGAGCCAGCCGTCTCCGACCCCGTCCACGAAGAGCGTCGGCTGCCCCGCCGCGTTCCCGTCCGCGTCCAGCGGCACCGAGAAGATGGTGCCCGTCGGGTAGCCCGTGGCCGTCGCCATGTAGAGCACGCTCGAGTCGCGGTTGAACTCGATGGCCCGCGGCTGGCCCCCGGGCACCCCCTCGGGGCCGGGCAGGGTCAGCACGACGGTCGTCTCGCCCGTGTCCGGGTCGGTTCGCGTGACGTCGAAGAGCTCGACGCCCAGGGAGCCCGAGGTCCAGATGCGGCCTGCGTCGTCCACCTTGACGTCGTAGGCGAACAGGTTGGGGTCGAGCACCGTGGAGCCGCCGTCCGGCGCGATGCGCACGAGCGGTCCCGCGTAGCCCTGGGACGCCACCAGGTCTCCGCCCGGCAGGTAGGCGAGTCCCTCGGCGACCCCGAAGTTCGGCACGAAGACCTCGCTGTTGCCGGCGTAGTCCGAGCGGAGCAGGGAGTACTCGTCGCTGCCGACGACGAAGCCGGCGTCGTCGAACGCGAGGTTGTGGTAGCCCCGCGGCCCGGACAGCGTCGTCTCGGAGAGCGGCGCGGCGGGCAGCTGGGAGCAGTCCACCACCACCTCGGTGGCGTCGTCGTCGTCCACCGCGTCGTCGTCGTCCACCGCGTCGTCGTCGTCCACCGCGTCGTCGTCGTCTGCGGAGTCGTCGTCGTCCACCGCGTCGTCGTCGTCCACCGCGTCGTCGTCGTCCGCCGCGTCGTCGTCGTCCACCGCGTCGCCCGTCGAGTCGTCGTCGTCCACCGCAACGGGACAGCCCAGGAGCAACACCAGGAGCCAGATCACTCGCACAGCTCGATCTCCAGGTTGCAGTCGAGGGGGACCGGGCAGGGGTGCGCCGGGTCGCAGGGAATGAAGCCCGCCACGTCCACGTCCAGGTCCAGCGGCGTCGACACCACGAAGTCCACGCAGCCCCCGCCGACCTCGGCGCGATCGGCGGTGCGTCGAGCGAGCGTCGCCGCGGGCCAGCCGGTCACGCCGGCCCCGAGCAGCGCGTCGATCATCGCTGCGGGCACCGCCCCGTCGCCGTCGTCGTCGAAGAGGCAGTGCAGCGTGCTGGGGGACGTGCCGTGCTGGTCGATGTTCAGCCGCAACTCCACCTCGGACGGTGTGTCTGCCGCCTGCCAGCTCAGCTGCAGGGGCTGCCCCTCCTGGATCGCGAGCTCGTCCACCCCCGAGTCCAGCCGCTCCAGCCCGAGCCCGAAGAGCTCGAAGGAGGACCAACGCCCCTCGCCGGTTGTCAGGCGGATCGGCTCCCCCACGCGCATCGCGTCCAGCGGCAGCGAGGTGTTGAAGTAGTTCCAGCCCGGCTGCACGGGCTCCATCACGAAGTCCTCGACGAGCCCCCGCACGTCCACCAGCCCCAGGTCCTGGGTCTCGGGGTAGGGGATGCAGCGGCCGTCGAAGTCGCAGGTCGACGCCGAGTCGCAGCCCGGGTCGCAGAACGGGGTCTGCCGCAGCAGCAGCCGGCAGCTGCCCTCGCGCGCCGTCTCGCTTGGGATGCTCGCCGGAACGACGCCGTCGGAGACCTGACCCTGCACGATCGTGTAGTCCGCTTGCGCCTGCACGACGAAGCGCCCGAAGTGCTCCGCTGCGTCGCACTCCCCGCCCAGCTCCACCTCGTCGGGCAGCGGGTCGGTGGACGGGCCGGCGGGGCAGGCGAGCAGGAACACGAGGGGAAGGCAGGCACGCACACCTGCATCCTGCCTCTCCGTTCGAATCGGGCTAGCCCTTCTTCCCGAAGAAGCGCCCGAGCAGCCCGGCCTTCTTTTCGGTGGGCTCGATCCGGAGCCGCTCCTGCTTCTGGGGAGCCGAGGTCTTCCAGCCTCCGAACGAGGCGCGCTTGCGGCTGTTGTCCACCGCGTCCGGGTCGACGCCCAGGGCCCAGAAGACCTCCTCGAAGGCGGGGTGCGTCGCGAGCGAGTGCCACTCCCCGTCCGGGGTCTGGAACTCGGTCGCGGGCTTCAGCGCGCCCTCGTAGATCTTCTGGCGGATCAGGAAGATGTCGTAGGTGCCGAGCCCGAGCCCCGTGGGCTCGCGCAGCTCGTACTCGATGTGCGGCCGCTCTGCCATGCGAGTAGGGTACCAGCCCCATGACCACCCGCTCCGTCGTCATCGGCACCGCCGGACACATCGACCACGGCAAGACCACCCTCGTGCGCGCGCTCACGGGGGTGGACTGCGATCGCCTGGAAGAAGAGAAGCGGCGGGGCATCACCATCGTGCTCGGCTTCGCCGCGCTGGACCTGCCCGACGGCAGCCGGGTGGGCATCGTGGACGTGCCCGGGCACGAGAAGTTCGTGCGGACGATGGTCGCCGGCGCAGGCGGCGTGGACGTCGGCCTGCTCGTGGTCGCCGCGGACGAAGGCGTGATGCCGCAGACCCGCGAGCACGTGCAGATCCTGGCCATGCTCGGGGTGCCGAAGCTCGTGGTCGCGCTCACCCGCTCGGACGCCGTGGATGAGGAGCTGCTGGAGCTGGCCGAGCTGGACGTGAGCGAGCTGCTGGCGGAGACACCCTGGCCCGACGCCCCGGTGCACGCCGTCTCGGGCCTCACCGGCGACGGCGTACCGGCCCTCAAGGACACCCTGGTCCAGGCGATCGACACCCTGGCCCTGGGCGGCAGCGGCGACGTCTTCCGCATGCCCGTGGACCGCTCCTTCACCATCAAGGGCTTCGGCACGGTGGTCACGGGCTCGACCCGCGATGGCCAGCTCGACGCGGGCGCGACGCTGGAGGTCCTGCCCGGGCACCAGAGCGTGCGCATCCGGGGCATCCAGAGCCACGGCGAGTCGCAGGACGCGGTGAGCGCCGGCATGCGGGTCGCCCTGAACCTCCAGGGGGTCGAGCCGGCGGCGGTCCCTGCGGGCAGCTGGCTCGCGACACCGAAGACCCTGGCCTGCGGGGATCGGCTCGACGTGGAGTTCCAGCTGCTCGACGACGCGCCCTGGCCGCTGGCCAACAACGCCCGCGTGCGCCTGCTCTGTGGCACCGCGGAGGAGCTGGCGACCGTCCGGTTGATCGACCCCGAGGGCGGCCCCGCCCCGGCCGAGATCCAACCCGGGGAGCACGCGCTCGCGCAGCTCGCCCTGAGCACCGAGATCGGCGCCGTGGCCGGCGACCGCTTCGTCCTGCGCGCCGAGTCCCCCATGCGCACCCTCGGCGGCGGCCGCATCCTCGACCCCGAGCCCCCCCTGCTGCGCCGTCGCGGGCGAGCGGCTGCGGCCCGCATGCTGGCCGTCCAGCGCTCCGAGGCCAGCCCCGCGGAGCGGGTCGCCGCCTTCCTCCAGCGCACCCCGGCCGAGGCCCTGGATCTGCACGCGCTGCGGCGCCGCCTCCCCCTGGGCGTGGACGCCCTCGCAGCGGCCGAGGCCTGCGACGACGCCGCCCCGCTCGCGTCCGACCCGCCCTCCTGGGTCTCCCGCGCCTCGGTCGATCGCTGGCTCGAGCCCGCCGCCGCCTTCGTCGCGCAGCACCACGCCGAACACCCCCTGCTCGACGGCCCCCAGGCGAGCGAGCTGCGCCAGGCCCTCGTGCCGCCCCCGCCGCCGCGGGTCTTCGAGGCCCTGCTCACCGAGCTCTGCGAGCGCGCAGGCCTGGCCCCCCGAGGTCCGCGCGTCGCCCGCCTGGACCACAGCTCCGCGCCCTCCGCCTCGACCCGCCAGGAGCTGGACACGGTGGTCGCCCGCCTCGCCGCGGGCGGTGCCCACCCGCCGAAGGTAGAGGAGGCGCTCTCGGGCGTCGCCCTGCCTGCGGACGGCTTGTCCTGGCTCGTGGAGCAGGGCGAGATCCTGCGTGTCGCCGAGGACTACTACGTCGCGCGCGCCCCCTACCGCGAGCTCGTCCGCAGCCTCGTCGCGCACACGCGCGCCGCGGGTGTCCTGACCCCGCAGGGCTTCAAGGAGCTGAGCGGGCTCTCGCGCCGCCACGCCATGCCGTTCCTGGAGTTCCTCGACCGCCAGCGCATCACGGTGCGCCACCCCGACGGCCGCCAGCTGCGCGACACGCTGCCCGACTGGGCGGTCTGAGGGGGAGGGGGGTCGGAGGGGGGTCAGGACACTTCAATGTCCTGACCCCCTCCAAACGATGGGGGTCAGGACACTTCGTCCGGCTCGGGAGCCTCGACTGGCGCGATCTGATCGGCCGTGAGGTGGGGCGAGAAGCGGTAGATGGTCTGGACCTCGGCGAGGATCTCGCGGAAGGGGATCTCCAGGTCCCGGATGAGCCCGTCGCGCAGGTCGTAGACCCAGCCGTGCACGGTCGGGAAGCCGTGCTCCCGGTAGTGGCCCTGGACCGCCGAGGTCTTGATGACGTTGGTGCACTGCTCCAGCACGTTGAGCTCGGTGAGCCGCCGGTAGCGGGCCTCGCCCTCCAGCTTCCCCAGCTCGGTCTCGTGCCGGCGGTAGACGTCCCGGATCTCGCTCAGCCAGCCGTTGAGCAGCCCGTGGTCGCCGTCGCCCATGGCCGCCTGCACCCCGCCGCAGCCGTAGTGCCCGCAGACGACGATCTGCCGCACGTGCAGGTTCTCGACCGCGTATTGGATGACCGCCTGGGCGTTCACGTCGGTGTTCACGACGAGGTTCGCGACGTTCCGGTGCACGAACACCTGGCCCGGCTGCACGCCCATGATCACGTTGGCTGGGACCCGGCTGTCGGCGCAGCCGATGTAGAGGAAGCCTGGGGACTGCCCCTCGGCCAGCGCGTCGAAGAAGCTGGGATCGGCCGCCTTCATGCGCTCGACCCAGGCGCGGTTGTTGGCGAGGACCTGGCGGTATTCGTCAGTGGGCATGGGGCTCCTGGCCCGGGTTCTCGGGCAGCGGAAGTCTGACCTTCGCTGCGGTCCCCCGCAACTGGGAAGCACCGACCCGGACTGGGGATTCGCCTTGCGCGATCGCTTCCGGCACATTAACCCGCGTGGACCTGGGCCCGCTTCTTGCTTCAGCGGGGGACCATTCACGACAGGAGAATCCGTGCTGCAAGAGCCCGCCCGGCATGAAAAGCCAACCGACGATGCAAGTCTCTCGGTGCCGGGCGTCAACGGCTGGGGCCACGACCCGCTCACCGCACTGTGGGAACACGCACAGCCCCGCAGGGTGCCCGCGCGGACCCGGCTGGTCGAGCAGGGCTCGATTGGCTGGTGCGTTCCGCTGCTCCTCTCCGGGTACATCCGACTGTGCGATCTGACGGAATCTGGCGAGGAGCGCCTGTTGGACTTCGCCATGCCAGGCGAATGTCCGCTCGCGCTCGACGGTCTGCTGGGCCGTGCGGCGACGTCGTCCGCTGAAACCATGGGAGAGTGCGTAATCGCACAGCTCCCCCAGACGGCGCTTCGGGACTTCGTCCACACCCAGCCGGAGCTCTGGCAGTCCTTCACGAAGCTGGCGACGGCGGGGTGGCGCCGATCGCGATCCCAGGCTGCGCTCCTCCGGTCTCCCACGGTGCCGCGGCGGCTCAGCGGCGCGCTGCTGATGCTCGCGGAGCGCTTCAGCCACCACGACGCCGTGCTCCCGGCCGAGATCACCCGCCACGAGCTCGCGCGCTTCGCGGGGACGCGGCCCGAGACGGTCGTGCGGTTGATCGGGCGCTGGACCGAGGAAGGGCTGATCGAGAAGCGTGGGCGGCAGATCGCCTTGGTGAATCGGGCCGGCCTGCGCTCGCTTGCCTCCGGAACGCAGCGCAGCGATTGATCATGATCACCCCATTGAGGTCCGCACTCCGGCAGACTCCGCGCGTGAAAAACCCGGGATGCACTGATGCTCGCTTGCGGGGGCCGCTCACGGCCCTCCTCGTGCTCGTGCTCGCGGGCTGCACGCCGACCGCCGATCCGGACGTCCCGGCGGGCACCGCCTTCACCACCTCCGTCCGCGCCGATCTCCTGGTCTCCCTGGTGGACGATGCGGGCGCTCCCCTCGACGGTTGGGTGCTGCTCGGGGACACCGGTCGAGACGCCGAGGCCGTGGACGGCGAAGCGCGCTTCCTCGCGGTCCGCAGCGGCGACTACGAGCTGACCGCCCGCGCTCCTGGCTACCTCGATGGCGGCCCCGTCGCGGTGTCCGTCGACGAGTCGGCCGACGAGGACCTGACCGCCACCCTGACGCTCACCCCCGCGCCTCAGCTCGGCGGCCTGTCCGGCCTGCTGCTGACGCCCGGCCTCGAGAATCCGGTGGAGGGCGCAGCGGTCCTGCTCGACGGAGAACTGGTCGCCACCACGGGAGCTGACGGCACCTTCGCGGCCGAGGACATCCCTGCGGGCGAGCACGAGGTGCGCTTCGAGGCGCCCGAGGGCAGCAGCCT
>JAJDAI010001193.1 GCA_029261955.1 Deltaproteobacteria bacterium
GAAACACCGCCGCCAGGTCGTAGGGCACCACGGTCGCCAGCGCCGTCAGCGCCCGCTCCAGGACCTCGTCCGTGCCATGCGGTGCCGCCACGAGCCGCGCCAGCTCATGCAGATCCGCGGAGTAGTCCATCGCCATCTCACCTCCAACGACATATCGCTCAACAACGATATCTCGTCGCCAACAGCAACGCCATGCCGTTGCAAACCCCGGTGTCAGACACCGTTTGTTGCAGCGCTTCTGTGGGTCGCTCGACCAGCAAATACCACGCTATTTCGTTGGGCCAGCTGGGGTCTGACCCCAAGGGGCTCGTTCCGGCATGGGGGGTGCATTGGTTCTGGGGCACAACCCCGGAGTTTCCATGTTCGAGAATCGCGAAGGCACCCGAGTCCCCTCCGTCACCCTGCGCGTCCGCGAGGACGGCGCCTGGCGCGACCTGAGCACCGACGAGCTGTTCGCCGGCCGCACGGTCGTCTTGTTCTCCCTGCCCGGGGCGTTCACGCCCACCTGCTCCTCGGCGCACGTGCCGCGCTACGAGGAGCTCTACGACGACCTGGCCGCGGCCGGGGTGGACGAGATCGTCTGCGTGTCCGTGAACGACTCCTTCGTCATGGACGCCTGGAAGGCCGACCAGGGGGCGGAGCGGGTGCGCTTCCTGCCCGACGGCAACGGCACCTTCACCGACGCCATGGGGATGCTGGTGCAGAAGGAGGACCTGGGCTTCGGGGCGCGGTCGTGGCGCTACTCGATGCTGGTGAAGGACGGCGTGATCGAGCGGCACTTCGTCGAGCCGGACGTGCCCGGCGACCCCTTCGAGGTGTCGGACGCGGACACGATGCTGACCGCGCTGGGCGGGTCGGCCTCGGCGGACGTGCTGCTGTTCACGAAGCCGGGATGCCGCCACTGCACGCGAGCGAAGGGCGCGCTGACCGAGGCCGGGCTGGGCTGGGCTGAAGTGCAGACCACGCCGCGCATCCTGCGGGCGCTGCCGGGGCCGGGCACCACGCCGCAGGTCTTCGTCGACGGCGCCTACCTGGGCGGAGCCGACGAGCTGGTCGCCTGGCTCGCCGAGCGCTGAGCCAGCGCTGGCTTGCCCCGGGGCCTCAGGTGCCCCGGGGCAGGCAGCTCAGCTGCGCGGGGCGGCGATCTCGATGGTCAGCGCGACGTTGTCCTTGATGAGGTCGTCGGGCTTGCCGGGGTAGACCACGCCGAAGTCCTGGCGGTAGATGACGAACTCGGCCTTGCAGGTCACGCCGTCGGCGGAGACGGCGAGGGTCGCGGGGAAGGTGATCCGCTTCGTCGCGCCGCGCAGCGTCAGGTCGCCGCTGATGGAGTGGGTGGTGCCCTCACCGGCCTCCTCCTTGATCTCCGCGGAGGTGAAGGTGGAGGTGGGGTGGGTCGCGACGTCGAAGAAGTCGCCGCTCTGCAGGTGCTTGGTGAGCTTCGGGTGGTCGGCCTCGATGGAGGCCATCTGCACGGTGAAGTTGAGGCCCACGACGCTGTCACCGTCCACGGAGACTTCGCCGGACCACTCGCGGGCGTCGATCTCGTGCTGCTTGGTGACCTTGGCGCCCACGATGTGGAGGGTCGACTTGCTCGGGTCGATGGCGAGCGCGGTGCCGGCGGCGGCGGGCTCCTCGGCGGCGGCTTCGGCCGGCTTCTCGGCCGCAGCAGCGGGCTTCTCGGCGGCGGCCGGGGCCTCCTCGACGGTGGCGGCAGTCTTGCCCTCGCCCGGGTCGGCGGCGCAGGCGGTGAGCAGGCTGAAGGCGGCGAGGCTCAGGATCAGACGAATCGACATGCAGTTCTCCTCGGAATGAAGCGCGGAGACTAGCGCCGGATCGACGGGTCGGCTGGCCGCAGCCTGCAGATCATCCAGGCGGGAGCTGGGTCGACGCCGCGGGGGCCTCGACGTCCCCCATTCAGAGCACCGAGGGCGTCGCGAAGGGCTCCTCGGCGCGGCCCAGGGCGCGGGCGAGCGCGTGGTCGGGAGGCTCGGCGGCGGCGAAGAGCCAGCCCTGACCCCGCACGACCCCGAGCTCGAGCAGCATGCGCCGCTGCTCCTGGGTCTCGACGCCTTCGGCCACGATCCGGAGATCGAGGGTCTGGGCGAGGCCGACGACGGTGCGCACGATGGCGCGGGCTTCGCGGTCGACGCCGAGACGCCCCACGAAGGAGCGGTCGATCTTGAGGCTCTGGACCGGGAAGCGGTGCAGCCAGCCCAGGGAGCTGTATCCAGTTCCGAAGTCGTCGATGGCGATGGAGAGGCCCAGGGCGCGAAGCCGGTGGCAGATCTGCACCGCGGTCTCGGGCGAGCCCATGGCGGTGCTCTCGGTGATCTCCAGCTTGATCAGCTTGGGATCCACGTCCGCGGCCGCGATGAGGCCCTGAAGCTCCTCGACGAGCCCCTCGTCGTTGAACTGCCGGGGCGACAGGTTGACCGCGACGCCGAGCTCCGGCGTCGCGGGAGCGGAGGAGACCCAGCGCTTCAGGAAGGCGCAGGCCTGCTCGACGATGCTGTGGCCCAGCTGCGAGATCAGGCCCGTCTCCTCGGCGAGCGGCACGAACTCCGCGGGGGAGGCCTCCAGGCCCCCGCCGGGCCAGCGCGCCAGCGCCTCGAAGCCGAGCACGCGGCCGTCCAACAGCGACACGATGGGCTGGAACCAGGCTTCGATCTCACCCTTGTCGATGGCGGGCCCCAGCGCGCGCTCGAGCAGCAGGCGGCGCACGAGGCGACCGGACTGCTGCTCGTCGTGCAGCACGGACTGGCCGCGGCCCCGCTGCTTGGCGATGTACATCGCGCGGTCGGCGTTGCGCAGGACCTCGTCGGGCGCGGTGCTGCCGTCGCCCACGGCCACGCCGATGCTCGCCCCCACCGAGAAGCTGCCGGTGCTGAGCCGGTACTGCTCCGAGAGCGCCTCGCGCAGCCGCTCGGCCAGGCGCAGCGCGCCCTCGTCGTCGATGTCTTCGACCAGCACGGTGAACTCGTCCCCGCCGAGCCGCGCGAGGGTGTCGGAGGGCCTCATCACGCGCCGGATGCGCGCAGCCACCGACCGAAGCAGGCGGTCGCCGGTCTCGTGGCCCGAGGAGTCGTTGACCGGCTTGAAGCGGTCCAGGTCGATGAAGAGCACCCCGAACTGCCCCGGAGCCCGCTTCAGGCGCCGCACCGCGTGGGAGAGGCGGTCCATGAAGAGCGCGCGGTTGGCGAGGCCCGTGAGCGGGTCGTGCAGGGCGTTGTGCAGGAGCTGGCGCTGGGCGTCCTTGGTGGCCGTGATGTCCGTCTGCGAGCCCGCCATGCGCGCGGGCTTGCCGTCCTCGCCGCGCACGGCGACGCCCCGGGCCAGCATCCAGCGCCAGGTGCCGTCCTGCGCGCGGGTGCGGTACTCCCACTGCAGGGTGTCGGTCTCCCCGCGCAGGTGGTCGTCGATGGCCTGCTGGAGGCCCGCCAGGTCGTCGGGATGCACGAGGTCGAGCCAGTCCGTCGCGCGGCCCAGGGTCGAGGCCTGCGGGCGCCCGAGCTGCCCGTGCCAACGGGGCGACAGGTAGAGCTGGCGCCCGGCGAGGTCCCAGTCCCAGAGCCCGTCGTTGGCCCCCTGGGCCGCGAGGGCGTAGCGCTCTTCGCTGCGGCGCAGGGCCTCCTCGCGCGCCTCGAACTCCGTGAAGTCCCGCCGCACCGTGACCACCCGCTCCAGGCTGCCGTCGCTGCCCAGGCTGGGGATGAGGGTCGTGCGGCAGTTCAGCAGCGTCCCGTCCTTGCGGCGCGCGACGATGTCCCCCTCCCACTTCTGGCCCGCCTCGAGCTGGACCCGCAGCTCGGCCCAGAAGGCGGCGTCGTGCACGCCCGAGTTCAGCAGCTCCGAGGGGGTGCGCCCGAGGGCCTCAGCCGCCGTGTAGCCCGTCATCTGCTCCCAGGCAGCGTTGACGTTGAGCACTCGGCCCTGGCCGTCCGCGAGCACCACCGAGTCGGTCAGGTGCTCGAGAAGTTCTTCGAGCCAATGGAGCTTCTCCGCGTCGGAGAGCTGGTCGTAGGGCCGCAAGCTGGTTCCCCTGGGTTGCCGGATCAGTGTAGCTCTCCCGCTGTCGGCGGGTCCGAGCGGGGCCGGTGTGGAATTTTTGCACCCGGGGCCCGTTGACACCCGCTTCCGGGTGCCGTAAATCTTCCGTCCGCTCACCGCAGCCTGGGCTGTGGGGGCACGATCTCAGACAAATTGGGGTGGTAGTTAAGTTGGTTATAACGCCGGCCTGTCACGCCGGAGGCCGCGGGTTCGAGTCCCGTCCATCCCGCCATCTCGGAGACCCCGGAGTTCAATGAACTCCGGGGTTTTCGTGTTCTGGGGCTACTCGACCTCCACCGAAACGACAAAAGACGCGACGGGCGCCAGTTCGTCGTCGGTCGGTAGTCCCTCCTCGGCGATCGCGCGATCCGCGAGGCGCACCTCCAGGCTGTGCGGCCCCGGGCTGAGGTCGGTGAAGGATGCGCTGCCGTCCGCGTCGGTGCCCTGGAACAGGCCGTCGACGTAGAGGTGCACGTGGCGGCCCAAGGGACCGTCGGCGTCCTCCCCGTCGAGCTCGAAGCCGCGGGTGGCGTAGACCACGCTGACCTCGGGCCCCGCGACCACCGAGCCGTCGCTGAGGCCTTCGAAGAAGGTGCAGGGTTCGTAGTCGAAGGAGACGACGTCGAAGGCCTCGAGTTCCTGGTGGTCGACCTGGGCCAGGACGACCCCGATCTCGTGGCTGCAGCCGTTGACCTCGGGCAGCTCGAAGACCCCGTCCGCGTCCAGGCCGGCGTAGGCATCGTCCAGGTAGATGTGCACGTGGCCGACGCCTGGATCAGCCTCGCCGCCGTTGAGGTTGTCGGGGTCGAGGGTGAAGCCCGAGACGCTGTACTGAAGCTCGACGCCAGGCCCCACGACGGTCGAGGCAGGCGCGGGAGCGAGGACCTCGACCCGGGGCTCGGCAACCGTGACGTCCACCGCGTCCACCACCTCGGGCGCGAGCGAGGAGCCGTCGTTGTCCACGAGCTCGACCGCGAGCTCGAAGGCCCCCTCCTCCGGCGGCACGAGGAAGACCGAGCCGTCGGCGTCGCGGTCCGCGAGGCTGCCGTTCAGGGTGATGCGCACATGGCCGACGCCGGCCTGGTTGGGTTGGTCCACCGCCCCGCCGTCGAGCGTGAAGCCCTCGACCTCGTAGGCCACCTCGAAGCCGGCGGGCGGCAGGGTCGCGCCGTCGCCGGGGGCCAGCAGGGTGATGGAGGGTTCGGCGGACACGAGCTCGGCCGTCGCGCTGTCGGTGACGGGCGGGTCGAGCGGGCTGCCGTCCAGCGTCGTGACCAGCTGGACGTCGACCGTGTGCACGCCCGGCTCGAGGCCATCGAGCACGAAGAGCGGACCGCCGGTCGTGCCGCGGGGGATCCCGTCCACCACGAGCCGCCAGAGCAGCTCGCGATCGCCGCCCTCCTGGCCAGCCAGCTCGGGAGCCAACCGCGCGCCGGTCACCTCGACCTCGACCGGCAGGTGGATGCCCTGCACGCGGAACGGATCCGCGTCGCGAACGATGTGGATGGCGATCGGTTCGTCCGGGACGCTCGTACCGCAGGCGGGCAGCACCAACAGCAGGAGCCAGGGACGATGCCGAGCCAGCAGCAGAAGCAGAAGCAGCGCGCCCAGGCCCGCGGAGCCACCCGCGATGCCGCAGCCGACGACGAGGCCCGAGTCCGCGAGGGCGCAGGGGGCGTCCAGCCCGTCGGCGAAGCCGTTGCAGTCGTTGTCGAGGCCGTCGTCGCAGTCCTCGGGGAGCGCGGGGCTGACGGCTGCATTCCCGTCGTCGCAGTCCCCCTCGGCCACGCTGACGCCGTCGCCGTCGGCCAGCTCGGCGCCGAGCAGCACGTAGACGGCGCCGGTGCTCAGCGCGCCGGGGCTCCCCACGAGCAGGTCGTCGTAGCCGTCCCCTTCCAGATCCAAGACCGCGAGCGCGGTGCCGGCCCCGGTGCCCCCCGCGCCCAGGAAGCGCGCGAAGGCGACGTCGAGGTCGGCGAGCCCGGCCAGCCGCTCGGCGAAGACCGAGACGAGGCCTGCGTCCTCTCCGCCGGCTTCGCTCGCCTCTGCGGCGGGCTGCGCGGCCAGCTCGGAGATGACGCCGTCCCCGTCGAGGTCGGCCCAGCCCACCAGGACTCCGCCCGCTTCCCCCGTGCCCTCCAGCTCCGCCACGGCTTCGGACAGGTCCGCACCGTCCTCGGTGGAGAAGGCGAGCGCGCCGCCACCCTCGGGGCCAGCGCGACCGACCCAGACGCGGCCTCTGCCGGTCGAAATCGGGGCCCCGACCGCCGCCTCGGGCTCGTCGAAGCGACGCGCGAGCAAGGCGTCGCCTTCGCCCAGCTCCGCCCCGTCTGCCTCTCGGCCTCCGAAGAGCAGCAGCGCGCCGCCGCGGGTGGCGGGGGCGTTGTTCGCGGGAAGACCGACCCAGAGGTCGTCGCGGCCGTCGCCGTCGAGGTCGCCGGCGTCCGCCAGGCTTCCCCGCAGGTCCAGGCCGGCGGTCGGCTGGCCGAGGCCGTCGACGTCGAAGGACCAGGCGACGCGTGCGTCGAGGCTGTGCGACGGGCCCCAGGCCTCGGCGGCCCGGCCCAGGACGATGGAGACGCGCCCCGCGGTCGACTGGAGGCCGCCGGCGCGGGTGAGCACGGCGAGGTCGGCGAGCCCGTCCCCATCCGCGTCCCCGGCGGAGGCGATCACGGCGCCGAGCCGCGCGCCGTCGGCGTCCCCCTGGAGCACCACGAGCGGCTGGGGGTCGTCGCCCCACAGCTCGGGACCGCCCCGGTAGATGAGCACCCGGCCCTCGGGCGTGTCGTTGCCGGGGAAGCCGGGCTCACCCACGGCGAGGTCGCCGATCCCATCCCCGTCCACGTCACCCAGCGCGACGACCTGGCTCCCGAGCATGGACCCGGGCGCGCCGCGGAACACGGCCGCCTCGGCCAGCGACACGAAGCGCTGCTCGAGGATGGCGGCGCCGGACAGCAGGTAGACTCGGCCCGCGCCCTCACCGGCCGCCGGGGCGCCCACCGCGAGGTCGGGCACGCCGTCGCCATCGAGGTCGCCGGGCACCGCCAGGGAGCTGCCGGCCGCCTCGTCCGCGAGGGCACCGACGATGACTCGGGGAGCGGAGTCCAGGGGCACATCCCCCGGATTCAAGGCCAGCGCAGGGCTGGCGAGGGTCAGCAGGCCCAGCGGGAAGGCAACTGCGTGCAGGATTCGGGTACCGACGTTCACGAGCGCTCCCTCAGACTCCGGGCGATGGTAGCTGGCGGGCTGCTCGCCCTGTTCGCCGCCCCGGCCTTCGCCGCGCCCGCCCTGGTCGTGCCGCTGCCCGACGACGAGGACGACGCCCGCCGGTTCCGGGATCGCGTGCAGCTCGTCACCGGTACGGCCGTCGCCGCGGATCGGACCTACGGCCCCGACGATCTCCAGGCCGCCGCCGGCTACAAGCCGCTGAGCAGCGGCGCCATCGAGTCCTTCACCTGCAAGGGCCCGGCGGTGGACCAGGCCGGCTTCGACGCACGCCTGGGCCGGGCCATGACGCTCGTGGACGAGCTGTCCCTGGAGGAGGCGGAGTCTTCGCTCATGGCGCTCAAGGGCGACCTGCCCTGCTCGGTGTCGGTCATCGGCGCGCGCCAGCTGCACGACATCTTCTTCTTCGCCGGGCTCATGGCGGCCTACAACGGGCAGAAGGACGACGCGATCGAGCGCTACGCCCGCGCCGTGTCCATCAAGTCCGACGTGCCCCTGGACACGGACTTCCCGCCCGAGGCCCAGCAGCTCTACCTGCTCGGCCGCGAGCGCTCATCCAACCGGCAAGCCGTGTCCCTGACCTTCGTGCCGCCGGTGGACGCGCGCCGCATCTGGGTGGATGGACGCGCGCTGCCCGATCCCGAGCCCGCGGTGCTGGAGCTCCGGCCGGGCACCCACATCATCCACGTCGAGACGACCGAGGGCGCCCAGCGCGCCTTCGGCTTCGACCTCGAGGAGGGCAGCTCGCTCTTCGCGGACCACCGCGCAGCGACGGCGGCGGCCCTGGACGGCGTGATCGAGGGGGCCTTGGGGGCTGCAGCCAATACCCTGCTGACCCAGGCGGCGGAGCGCTGGGGCGCCGAGACGCTGTACGTCGGCAGCGAGCGCGGGGTCTTCGTCTGGGGCGGCAGCCTCGCGCGGGCCCGGGTTCCGCTGAAGCCCACAGGCGACCGCGTCGGCCTGCGCGGCGGCGCCGGGCTCCTCTTCCGGGAGGCCGACCACCTGCCCGAGCCCTTCGCCTACGGAGCGCCGACCTTCGCCCTGGAGGTCGCGCTGATCCGCGGCCTCGAGCTGGGCGCGGACGTCCAGGTGGGCATCACCTCGGTCGTCTCCGACACCGTCAGCGTGCTCCCCGCGGTGACCGCGGGGCTGCAGTGGGCCTGGTCGGGCACGAAGCTGCGACCCTGGGCGGGCCTGCGCGCGGCGGTGATCGTGGCGGGGGAAGACGACGTGCGAGCCGGCGGCGTGTTCGTCGGCGGCATCCGCCTGCAGCCCCGCCGGGACGGCGCGCTCCGCATCGGCCTGGGCGTCAGCTTCGGCTGGACGGGCGGAATCCAGGCGGGCGCGACGGTGACGATCGGCGCGGGCCTCGGTGGCCCACAGGGCAGCGTCCCTACGGGAGGATGACGGGGTCGAGCACGAGGACGGCGTTGTCGTCCGCGTAGCCCTCGGGGTCGAACTGCGTGGCCAGGTCGGGGTCCAGCAGGCGCAGCACCACGTCGGGGTATTGCGGCGCGGGGCGGGCCGGTTCGCAGTCCACCGACAGCACGACGCTGTTGTTCCCAGACTCGAACTGCACGTCGAAGCCCGTGAAGCCATCCACCGCGGTGCCGTCGAGGTTCACCGCCGCCGCCTCGTAGGGGACGTCGGCGCTGCCCCAGGTGCAGGCGGCGCCCAGGCCGGCGAGGTAGTCGTCGTCCGTCAGTCGGGTGACCCGGATCAGCACGTCGTCGTCCTGCCCGCGGCGCTCGTAGGTGCAGCAGTCCACCCAGCCGCCGTCAGCCTGCGCGATCTCGATCTGGAAGCAGTCGTCGCAGACCGCCTCGCAGCCCGTCGTGACCGCCAGGAGCAGCCCGATCAGCAGCGCAAACGAGGCCCTCGGACTCACTGGAACCATCGGCTCTTCTTCTTGTCCGCCGACTCCGGGGGCTGGCCCTTGTCCCAGGCGGCCGTGGCGGCGGGCTGCTTGATGATGCGGTGCATGTTCGTGTGCGAGGGCAGCTCGCCCGAAGGCGCCTGCCGCTCCGTCGGGGGCAGCGAGGGCGAGGCCGCGGCTGCGGGCTGCGCGAGCGCGATGCCGTTTCGCTGAAGCTCCCGCATCAGGCCGTCCTTGTCGATCGCCTTGGACACCGCGGCGTCGGGGGTGACCTTGCCAGCCTGCACGAGCTTGAACAATGCGGTGTTCAGCTGGACCATGCCCAGCTTGCCGCCGGTCTGCATTGCGGACGGGATCTGGTGGGTCTTGCCCTCGCGGATGTTGGACGAGACCGCGTTGTTGACGATCAGGACCTCCAGGGCCGCGATGCGCCCGCCCCCGATCTTCTTAAGCAGGGTCTGCGAAACCACGCCCTTGAGCGAGCTCGCTAGCATCGTGCGCACCTGATCCTGCTGGTCGGCGGGGAACTGGTCGATGATGCGGTCGACGGTCGAAGCGGCGGTGTTCGTGTGGAGCGTGCCGAAGACCAGGTGGCCCGTTTCGGCCATCTCGAGCGCGATGTGGATGGTCTCCAGGTCGCGCAGCTCGCCGCACAGGATGATGTCCGGGTCCTCGCGCAGCGCGCCCTTGAGCGCCGACTTGAAGGACTCGGTGTGGCTGCCCACCTCGCGCTGGTTGACCAGGCACTGCTTGTTGGGGTGCACGAACTCGACCGGGTCCTCGATGGTGAGGATGTGGTCGGTGCGGTTGCGGTTGATCCAGTCGATCATCGCCGCGAGCGTGGTCGACTTGCCGCTGCCGGTCGGCCCCGTCACCAGGACCAGGCCCTTGTGCAGCTTGCACAGGGTCATGATCGCGTCGCTCAGCCCCAGCTGCTCCGCGGTGAGGATCTTGTCGGGGATGACGCGGAAGACGCCGCCCGGGCCGGCCAGGTTGCAGAAGTAGTTGCAGCGGAAGCGGGCGAGGCCCTCGATCGCGTAGGCGAAGTCGGCGTCCTGCTTGGCTTCGAAGTGCTCCCAGACCTCCGGCGGCGCGATCTCCTTGAGCAGCGCCGTCATCGTTGGCTCGTCGATGGGCTGCTGGCTCATCTTCGCGATGTCGCCGTCGAGGCGGATGCGGGGGGGCTCACCGGAGCCGAGGTGGAGGTCGGAGCCGCCCTTGTCGACCAGGGCCCGAAACAGTGAATCGAGGCGTGCCATGGCTCAGCTCCCTTCCGCGGCGAGCGCCGGCAGGTCGAGGTGCACCGCGATGTCCGCGATGGCGCGGTACGGCACGATGTGGGTCCGGCCGGCGTCCGTGCTCAGCCAGAGTTCGAGGCCCTCGGGGCCCTGCTCGGCCTTGACGATGCGGCCGGTGATGTCCCGTCCCGTCAGCAGCTGCACCGTGACCGACTGGAAGGCCGTCACGAAGGACTCGAGGCTCACGCGGGCGGCGCCCGACACCTCGACGCCCCAGGAGATGGTCTCGCGGAGCAGGCCGTTCGTCGTGCGCAGGCGCTCCAGCATCATCGAGCCGAGGCGGCCCAAGACCATGATGCCGACCTCGGGGTTCGCGATGAGCCACTCCCGCATCGGGTCCGCCGGCAGCACCAGCAGCTTGACCTCGCTGCGGGCCACGGCGGCGGCGGAGCGCTCCTCCTGGTCGATGATCGAGGCCTCGCCGAACATGGCGCCGGGGTTGAGGGTCGCGAGCGTGCGCTCCCCGCCAGCCGGCACGCGCTTGGCGATGCGCACGACGCCTTCGAGGACCACGAAGACCTCTTCGCCGGAGTCGCCCTCTTCGAAGAGGCGCTCGCCGTCGGCGAGGGTTCGGGTGTGGCCGATCTGGCTCAGCAGCTCCAGCGGGCCCTCGCCCAGACCGGAGAACAGCGGCAAATCACGCAGGATTTCCTTCAAAGCAGTCTCCCCTTCTCCTCTGACAGCCCGGGGAGTCTAGAGCGGCTCGGGCCCCTTCGCGTCGGCCGGTGCCAGAAGACACGGCAACCACCCGCGCCCTGCGGCAGGGGATCGCGTAGCGTCCGGGCGCCCCGATCCGGGGGGCGTTCGAGGTACGTGATGGACGAAGCCGAAGAAGAAGCCCTGCTGCTCGGCGCGCTGCGCACGGTGATGGACCCCGAGCTGGGCACGGACATCGTGGAGCTGGGCCTGGTCCGGCGGATCGACGTGGACGACGAGGCCGTGCGCGTCACGATCGTGCCCACGAGCCCCTCCTGCCCGGTCAGCGAAGTCATCCAGCGGGACGCGGTCGAGGCGCTCCAGAAGGTCGTGACCGGGCAGCGCGTCGAGGTGCAGATCGAGGGCCTGGCGACGCCCTCGACGCCGCTGCCGGCCCTGGCGGTGCGCGGTCCCTTCTTGATCCCTGCCGCCATCAGCCTCGTGATCGGCCTCGCGGCGGGTCTGCGCTGGCTCGGGGTGGACGTGTCCGCGCCCGCGCCGATGGCGCACGCGCCGCTGATGCTCGTCGGCTTCCTGGGCACGCTGATCGCCCTGGAGCGGGCGGTCGCCCTGGGTCTGCCGACGCTCTACACCGCGCCCGTCTTCCTCGGCGGCGGCGCCCTGGCCTCGGTCTTCGTGGCCGAGGACGGCGGGCAGCTCGTGGCGCTGCTCGGCAGCCTGATCTTCATCGTGGCCTCGGTCATCGCCCTGCGCCGCAAGCCCGAGCCTTTCGCCTGGGTGCTGACCCTCGGCGCTGTCGTGCTCGCGATCGGCACCGCGCTCTGGGTCGCCGGGTGGCCGAGGGCGGACCTGCTGATGTGGTGGCTGCTCTTCCCCATCATCACCATCGCTGGCGAACGGCTGGAGCTGAGCGCCCACCGCGGGCCGGCGGCGGGCCTCCTCGTGAGCATCGCGGTGCTCGTGGCGGCGGCTGCCCTCGTGAGCTGGCAGCCGGACATCGCCGCACGCGCCTTTGGGGTGGGGCTGCTCGCGATGTCAGCCTGGCTGCTCCGGCACGACATCGCCCGAGAGACGGTGCGCAAGACGGGGCTCCCCCGCTTCGTCGCTGCCTGCCTGCTGCTGGGTTACGGCTGGCTGCTCGTCGCCGGCGCGGTGTTGCTGATCGGAGGCCACCAGACCGGCGGCTTCCTCTACGACGCCGGGCTGCACGCGATCCTGCTGGGCTTCGTCTTCGGGATGATCTTCGGCCACGCCCCGGTCATCTTCCCGGCGCTCTTTGGAGTCGCGATCCCCTTCAAGCCGCGCTTCTGGGTCCACGTCGCGCTGCTCCAGCTCTCGCTGGTCGTGCGGATCGGTGGGGACCTGGCGGGCTTGATGGAGGTTCGCAAGCTGGGCGGGCTGCTCGGCGTCCTGGCGATCGCGGTCTTCGCGCTGAGCACGGCGACGGCGGTGCGGAAGCGGAAGAAGCTCGAGGTTCTCCAGCCCTGAGCTAGCGGGCCTCCAGCGAGCCCTTCATGAACTCGAAGGCCAGGTCGACCGCTCCGTTCAGGTCGCCCGAGTCGAGCTGCGTCAGCAGCCACGTGTCCGCCGCCTCACCGAGGGCCATGGCGCCGGCGAGCAGCAGGTCGGGGGGCAGGTCGCTGCGCACGGCGCCGAGCCGCTGGCCTTGCACGAGCAGGCCGCCCATCCAGGCGCCGAGCCGCTCCTCCCAGGCGACGAGCTCGTCGCCGAGCTGGCCAGTCCGCCGCGCATCGATCAGGGCGCGGGACAGGCCGGCGGCCTCGGGCTGCAGCTGAAACGCCGCCATCAACGTGTTGTAGAGCCCCCTCAGGCCCGCCCAGAACTCGTCGGCAGAGCCCCAGTCGGGCGGCTCCGGCGCGATCAGCAGCTGGCCCATGGAGCGCTCGATGACCGTCAGGAACAGGTCCCGCTTGTCGTCGAAGTAGTAGTACATCGAGCCCTTCGACAGGCCGGTCCGGGCGATGAGTTCGTTGTACGAGACCCCGAAACCCTCCGCCGCGAACGCCTCGGTGGCCACCGACAGGATGTTCTCCTGCTGTTCGGGGTCGAGGCGGGCGAAGCGGGGGCGGGGCATGCAGCTCGGGGGTGAGGGTTCGGGGGATCCTATCCGCTCGGCGCCCGGAACAACTGGGCCTCGAACAGCCGACAGAGGGCTGGGAGCAGCAGAAGCGTCACCACGAGGCAGGCGCCGACACCGAGGACGAGCAGCAGCCCGAGCGATGCCATGCCGCGGTGCAGGTAGAAGGCCAGGCTGCCAAAGCCGATCATCGTGGTCAGCGAAGTCAGGACGATCGCGCGCCCGACGCCCGACGTGGCCTCCGTCAGGCGACCGGGTCCCTCCTCCAGCACGCGGTGGAGGAAGTGCACGCCGTTGTCGATGCCGATGCCGAGGATGATCGGCAGGCCGATGATGCTGATGAAGTTGAGCTTCTGCCCGGTCAGCGCGAGCAGGCCCAGCGTCACCCCGTAGCCCGAGAGCAGCGGCAGCAGCGAGAGCAGCACGACCAGCGGTCGACGGAAGTGCAGCCAGACGGCGAAGACGATCAGCAGAAAAGCCAACAGCAGAGCCTTCTTGCCCTCGGTCACGGTGCCGTCGTTCATGAGGAGCAGGAGCTGCGGCATGCCGGTGACGCGCGGATCGACCGACGCGGACTGCTCGTCGAAGGTGACCAGCGCGTCGCGGTCGTAGGTGTCCTTCTTCGGGATGACCTGGACGAGGTAGCGGCCGCTCTCAGCCGAGCGGTAGCGGGCGAGCAGGTCGACGGGCAGCTCCTCGACGCCCACCGCGGCGTCCGACTCGCTCAGGGTCCGGGCGACCGCGAGGCTGGCGGCCTGGAGTTCAGCGGCCCGTTCGGGGCTCGGGCGGCTGATGTCGGGGAGCTGGTCCAGGCGCCCCGCGAGCAGGGGCAGATCGGCTCTCTGGAGGGCCTGGGATGCACTGGACAGAGCCTCGCCCAGGGCGGTCGAGGCCCCATCGAAGCCGCTCAGGTCCAGCTCCCCTTCGGCCGAGCTGGCGAGGCGGAGCATCGCGATGGCTTCGCGTTGGGGCTCCAGGTCCGCGGGGGACAGCCAGAGCGACACGTCGTCCACGGCGGCGACGACGTCCAGCTGCTCGAAGCGCTCGCGCAGATCGGCCGACTCGGCGGGATCCTCCGCCGTGATGCGGCTGAAGGAGGTCGAGGCCCCGTAGCGCTGCACGACCTCGTTCTGGAGCTCGATGGAGCGCAGGCCCTCGGGCTCGAGCTCCATGAGGTTGTACTCCCACTCGACGCCCAGCCCGGCGACGAAGCCTGCGGTGGTGACCAGCACGAAGAGGGACGCGACCACCCAGCGGGCCTTCGCTGAGCCCCTGGCGATCGTCGCGAGGAAGGAGAAGCGGCGAGCCTCCCGGTCCGAGACGGTGCGGGCCCGACGCACCAGCAGCGCCGGCAGCAACCACCAGGCCGCGAACAGCGTGATCAGCACGCCCGTGCCCGCGCAGAAGCCGAACTCCTGCACGCCGCGCATGTCGGCCACGAGCAGGGCGTAGAAGGCCACCGAGGTGGAGACGGCGCCGGTGATCACGCCCGTCCCGGTGTCGCCGAAGGCGGTCATCAGCGCCGCGTGCACGCCCGCGCCTTCACGCAGCTCCTCGTCGAAGCGGCCGACCGTGTGCAGCGAGAAGTCGATGCCGAGCCCGATGAGGATGACCAGGACCATCGCGGTCATCATGTTCAGCTGGCCGGGCACCACGGCGAAGACCCCGAGGGCCCACAGCCCGCCGACGAGGATGGGCAGGAGCGAGGTCATCGCCGTGCCGAGGCTGCGCAGCGCCCAGGCCAGCAAGAGCAGCACCGCGAGGGCCGCGCCGAGCGTCAACGCGACGGTCGCCCCGCCGACGGAGTCCATCTCGTCCCGCATGACGGTGACGATGCCGGTGCGCTCGAAGCTCAGGTCGGCGAAGCGCTGCGGGAGCGGAGCGAGGAGGGCCTCGACGCGGCGGTCCAGCAGCGGCAGGGCTTCGGCGTCGGTCGAGGACACCGCCGGGGTGATCAGCACCATCGCCATGCCGCCGTCGCGGGACAGCATGTAGGGCGAGCCGAGGTGCAGGCGGCGGGCGGCGTCGGTCGGGTTTCCTTCGCCTTGCAGGGCCTCCAGGTAGCCGCGCAGGCCCTCGACGCGGGCGGCGAGCGGGTCCTGGTTGTCGACGAGCTCCTGCGGACTGAGCTCGGCGAGCGCACCGAAGCCCTGGGCCGCGGCGGTGAGCTGCGCGACGGGCCCCGGGTCGGCGAGGGACCAGGCGAGGGCCTGGGCTTCGTCGGGGGACGCGAGGACAAGGGCGTGCCTGGCGAGGAAGTCCTCGGACAGGCCCGCGGTGATCCGGCGGATGCCCCGGTCCGCCTCCTTGCACTCGGCGGAATCGAGATCGGCGGGGCACAAGGCGGGCTGCAGCGCCTCGACGGCGGCCTCCACTCCCTGTTCGAGGCGGCGGCCCGGGGCCCCGGAGACCACGACGATGAGCGCGCCCGGGTTCTCGTGCTGCTCGTCGATGCGCAGGAATTCCTGCACGGCAGGCAGGTCGACGGGCAGCAGCGCGGTCCAACGCACGTCGAAGGTGAGGGTGGCGGAGAGGGCGACCAGGACGACGGTCAGGACCGCGCCGGTGCTGAGGGGGATGGCGGGGCGACGAACCGCGAGGTCGATCCACCGGCGCAGCAGGCGCAGGTAGAGGGTTTCCTCGGGCTCCTCAGGCTCCTCGGGGTGATCGGTGGACATGGCATCTCCGTGGGGTTCTTCAGTCGAGCCGACCATCGGTTCGACCGGTGGTCTAAGAACTAGTGCACGGAGCGAATGAGATCAAATTCTTCTTGGAGATCGGGGGGCTAGTGGTTCTTCACAGCGGTTTCGGTGAGTCGAGCGCGAAGGCCAGGGCGCCGCTGGCGAGCCGCGAGGAGTGGAGCGGGGTTGCCCCCCACGACCGACGAGCGTCGAAGTCCAGCCGTGTCCTGGACGAGCGATCGGCCATCGAAACCCCTGTGAGGGACCACTAGAGGGCTTCGCAGACGAGCGTGATCCACAGCTCGTCCGTGGACACGTCGCCCCAGCAGTCCTGGGCCAGCAGCACGATCGTCGCGCTGTCGGTGACCACCTGGCCGGGTCCAGGGGGCTCCAGGCTCATGCCGACCGACGCGCTGCCATCCTCGTGATCGTCCAGCGACGCGCTGCCGGAGAGCACCGACCACTCGAGCAGGACCGAGTCGCCTTCCGGGTCGGCGACGGAGGCGTCGACGAGCCACTCGACGTTGCAGGCGTGGCAGATCGGCACGCCGAAGGAGGTCAGCGGGCAGTAGACGAAGTCGTCGGTGAGCAGGTCCGCGCCCAGGTTCACCGCCGGGGCGCTGTTGCTCGTGCGCTGCGCGACGGTCGCGAAGACGAGGTCGGTCGCGAGCTCCGACGAGCCCGCCTGCACCGCCAGCTCCGCAACGTACTGCCCGGGCAGGTCGGCGACGAAGCTCGCGACGGCTGTGTCGGTGTGGGCCAGCTCCACGTTCGAGCCCGGCGGGACCGACAGCAGCGTCCACTCGAAGGACAGCTCCGCACCCTGGGGGTGGCTCGACGCCGAGCCGTCGAGCACCTGGGTGTCGCAGTGAGCGCCGGTGCCGGCGAAGGAGGCCACCGCGGTGGGCACGGGGTTGTCGATCAGGCCGTCGCAGTCGTCGTCCTGCTCGGGGATGCCGGGGGCGTCGGGGGCGGAGGGGTGGATGGAGTCGTCGCCGTCGTCGCAGTCGCCGCAGGCCAGGAAGCCGTCGCCGTCGCCGTCGAGCTCGCCCGAGCCCGGGGCCCCGTCGCAGTCGGTGTCCAGGCCGTCGCAGAGCTCGTCGGCGCCGGGGTGCACGGTCGCGTCGAGGTCTTCGCAGTCCCCGTGGCAGAGGAAGGAGCCGTCGCCGTCGGCGTCGAGCTCGAGGGCGAGCAGCGCGCCGTTGCAGTCGTTGTCGAGGCCATCGCAGAGCTCGGTCGCGCCGGGGTGCACGGCGGCGTTGCCCTCACCGCAGTCCCCGTCGCACTGCAGCGAGCCGTCCCCGTCCTCGTCCTGCTCGAAGGCCCAGAGC
>JAJDAI010001194.1 GCA_029261955.1 Deltaproteobacteria bacterium
GCGGCATCACGCAGCCGGCGCCTGCCGCGGCCGGGGAGCCCGTGCCCCCGATGGTCGCGCTGCTGGGCATGACCGGGGCGCTGGAGAAGGCCTTCAAGGGCGTCGAGCCCGAGAAGCCCGGGACCTGGGTCCACCTGCGCCAGACCGGGGTCTTCTACCGACCCATCGAGGCCGGCCTCGCGATGCGCTGCCGCATCCAGGGCGGCCGCACCGTGGTGCGCAACGCGAAGATGGGCGCGCACGTCACGATCCCCTTCGTGGTCGAGGCGACCGCCGACGGGGAGCTCGTGGCGACGGGATCCTGTGTGCTGCTCTACGCGTTCAAGGAGGAGGCGTGATGATCCGTTCGACCTGGGCCTGTCTGCTGGTCCTGCTGCTCGCCCTCGCGGGCTGCTCCACGGAGGAGGGCACCGAGGCCGGCAGCTGCTCCGACAACCAGGACAACGACGGCGATGGGCTCATCGACTGCGACGACGAGGGCTGCTTCGGCGGCTTTGAGTGTGGTGTGGACGACGACGACTCGGCGGATGACGACGTCTCGGTGGATGACGACGACTCGGCGGATGACGACGACGCGGTGGATGACGACGACTCTTCGGACGACGACGACTCTTCGGACGACGACGACTCGGCGGACGACGACGACTCCGCGGACGACGACGACGCGGTGGACGACGACGACTCGGCGGACGACGACGACTCGGCGGACGACGACGACTCGGCGGACGACGACGACTCGAGCCGTTGATGAGCACGGACTCCGAGGCCGTGACTCACGGCGTGCGCGTCCGGGTGCGGTCCCGCTACCTGCCCCAGCGCAGCAGCCCCGAGGCCGGGGAGTGGTTCTTCATCTACACCGTTCGCATCGAGAACGAGGGCGAGCACAGCGTCCAGCTGCTCAGCCGCCACTGGATCATCACCGACGGCGACGGCCGCATCGAGGAAGTCCGGGGCCCCGGGGTCGTCGGCGTCCAGCCCACCCTCCAGGCCGGTCAGGCCTTCGAGTACACCTCCTTCTGCCCGCTGCCCACGCCCGTCGGGTCCATGCACGGCACCTTCCAGATGGTCGGCGCCGGCGGAGACTTCGACGCGCAGGTCGCCACCTTCACCCTGTCCGAACCCCTCGCCTTCAACTGAGCTCCGGGGGCCCGCCTACAGGGCTCCCCCGACCGCTTCACCCCATGCTCCCGACCTACGGAGTCTTCATGCGTCTGTCCGCCCTCCTCTTCGCCGTCTTCCTCGCTGCCTGCGGCAGCTCCGAGGACGCCCCCAAGACCGACGAGCCTGAGAAGGCTCCTGCGACCGAGGCCAAGCCGGCCGAGGCACCCGCGGTGCCGAAGGGCCCCACGTCCATGGAGGCACCCGCCGATGTGGCCGCGCCGCCCGCCGACGCCAAGACCAGCGAGAGCGGCCTGGCCTGGAAGGTCATCACGCCCGCGACCTGCGACGCGAAGCCTTCGCCCAAGGCCACGGTCACCGTGCACTACTCGGGCTGGACGACCGACGGTCGGAACTTCGACAGCTCGCACAAGCGGGGCAAGCCCACGACCTTCCCCCTGAACAAGGTCATCTCGGGTTGGACCGAGGGCCTGCAGCTGATGTGCCCCGGTGAGACCACGCGCTTCTGGATCCCCGAGGACCTGGCCTACAAGGGCCGGAAGGGCGCGCCCGCCGGCATGCTCGTCTTCGACGTCGAGCTGATCAGCATCAAGGAGCCGCCGCCGCCGATCCCCGCCCCTGCGGACGTCGCCGCCGCCCCGGCTGCGGCCAAGGTGACCGAGAGCGGCCTGGCCTGGACCATGCTCCAGGAGGCCGATGGCGCGACCCCCGCCGCCGCGGACCGTGTGCGCGTGGACTACACGGGCTGGACCACCGACGGCGAGATGTTCGACAGCTCGGTGCAGCGCGGCCGCCCCGCCGTCTTCCCGCTGAACAAGGTCATCGCCGGGTGGACCGAAGGCCTCCAGCTCCTGAAGGTCGGCGAGAAGGCCCGCTTCTGGATCCCCGAGTCCCTCGCCTACAAGGGCCGCCCCGGCGCGCCCGCCGGCATGCTCGTCTTCGACGTGGAGCTCCTCGAGATCCTGCCCCCGCCGAAGCCCCGCATCGACGTCAATAGCGAGCCGAAGCCCAAGAAGGCCGCGGGCGAGTAGCTCGGGTTCAGGCGCGGGTCTCCTCGAGGAAGCTCTCCTCGAGGCTGCGCCCGCGCTGAACCGCCCGCACCGCGACGCCCGCCGCGGCCAGCGTCCCGGCGACCGCGATGGACGCCTGGTCGAGGTCCGACTCGGCGGGCGCGCGGTGCAGCAGCAGCGAGCCGCCCTCCCGCTGCTCCCAGAGGAGCTCGTGCCCCGGGAGCTGCTCGCGCAGCCTCTCCAGCGGCGGCTCGCCCGGACCCAGCGTCCAGGTGACGACCTGCCTCTGACCCGTGACCTCGGCCACGGTGCCCTGGCGCACGCAGCGCCCCGACTCCATCAGCACCACCCAGTCGCAGATCCGCTCGAGCTCCACCAGGTTGTGGCTGCTCACGATGAGCGTGGAGTTGCCGCGCAGGGCCACCAGCTCCTCGCGGAGCGACGCGGCCTGCACGGGATCGAGCCCCGCCGTCGGCTCGTCCAGCAGCACCAGCTCGGGTGATCCGAGCAGGGCCGAGGCGACGGCGAGCCGCCGCCGCATGCCGTGCGATAGGCTGCCGACCAGGGACTCACGCCGGTCTCCCAGCCGGACCCCACGCAGCACCCGGTCCGCCTCGCTGCGCGCAGTGGTCCGATCCAGGCCCTGCAGCCGCCCCATGTAGTGCAGGAACTCCAGCGCCGTGAGCTTCCCCTGGATCTCGGCGTCCTGCGGCAACACGCCGACGCGGCCCTTCAAGCGAGCTGCGTCGAAGGGGCCCGAGCCCAGCAGATCGACGGAGCCCTCGTCGGCGACCAGGAAGCCGCAGACCACCGAGTAGAGCGTGGTCTTGCCTGCGCCGTTGGGGCCGACGAGGCCGCAGAGGGCGCCCGCCGGAAAGCGGCAGTCGAGGCCATCGAGGGCCCAGGGGGCACGGCGCCCGTAGCGCTTGCGCAGCCCGCTCACGCGCAGGGCATCAAGGCTCACAGGTTCCTCCGTCGGAAGAGGGGCCAGGGGAGCAAGGCAGCCACGAAGCCGAGCAGCGGGAGCAGCGCGCCCGAGGCGGCCCACTCCATGCCGGGGCCCCAGAGGTCGAGCACGTAGGTCTGGGGCAGCACCGGCTCGGCGATGGCCTTGAGGATGGGCCACTCCGCCATGGTCTCTGTGCGCAGCCCCCCCCAGGCCATCCAGCTGAGCACGGCGGCGAAGAGCGCGAGGCTGCGCGCCACGTTCACGGTGGACGTCAGCTGCGAGGCGGCGACGCCCAGCCCCAGGAAAGGCAGCGACCACAGCCACAGCCGGGGCGTGGCCTCCAGCAGCGTGCTGAGCTGCCGCACCGGCGGCTGATCGACCATCGCGAAGGTCGCCACGCACCAGGTTCCGGCGACCGCGGCCAGCGCCCCGGCGGCGAGCAGCACGGCCTGGCCGACCCAGCGCCCCGTGACCAGCTCCAGGCGCCCGGTGCGCACCAACTCGAAGCGAATGGATCGGTCGCGGGCGTCGGGCGCGATGGCCTCGGCCCCCAGGGCGACGGCGAGGAAGGGCAGCACCCCCAGCGCGAACCAGAAGTGCACGAGCGTGAGGATGGGCTGGTCCATCGCCCAGCCCGCCAGCTCGGGGCGGCTCACGAGGCCGTTGACGATGCTCTCGAGGTTGCCGTTCTCCCGCATCGAGTCGAGCATCGCGCCGGGCTTGGTCACCCGGGGCACAGACAGCAGGTCCGCCGTCTCATTCTCGATCTGGAGCAGGATCCGGGTGAAGACGTAGGTCGCTCCCGTGGACGCGAGCAGGTAGAGCACGCACAGCGCCAGCGCGCTCTTCGTGCGCACCGCCCGGGCCAGGGTGAATCGCGCGACCAGGCCCGCGTCGCGCAGGGATCGCAGCGCGCTCACGGGCTCTCGTCCGCGTCCGCCCCGATGTCCTCGAGCACGTCGATCAGGGAAGGGGACACGTGGTTGAAGGGGTTCGCGGCGTCCTGGCCGAGGTTGCTGCGCTGCTCGCCGTCCAGGAGCCGCAGCACCCGGTCCTCGGCCACCAGCATCGCGTCGAGGGCTTCTGCGGCGAACTCCATCGCCTCGCGCCGGTCGGGCTCCCGCCCCCCGACGACCATCTCGGCCATGCCGCCCGCCAGCTCCTCGAGGGACGCGTTCATGTCGGCGTAGACGCCATCGACCTGGTCCGTCTGGCTGGGATCGAGGTCGGCCTCCTCGACGAGGGCCGCGCGGGCCTGGGCGCGGCGCAGCTCGAGGGCGGAGCGGGCCAGGTCCATCTCCTCGCCGTTGGCGAGGGTGTCGCGCAGGCCGTCCTGGATCTCGTCCTTCGCGGCGTCCTCTTCGGCTTCGAGATCGGCCAGCGCCGCTTCGACTTCGGGATCGGTCGGCTCGCGCAGGACCCGGGGCTCGGCCAGCTTGGGCGCCGCAGCGACCAGGGGGACGCTGCCGTCGCGCGCGCCACCGAAGAAGGTGGCGAGGTCCTTGCCCACGGTGTTCTTGCAGCGCTCGACGTCCACCGCGTCGATGGTGTTCATCATCGCGGTCAGCTCGGCGCGGGGGCCGACCCCTCCCGCGATCAGACCAATGAGCAGAGCCACGGCCGCTACGGCGATCTCACGCATTCCCGTTCCTCCTGGCAAGGCTCCTCGATCCGCTGCGAGCGCCGACTGAACACGCTACCTTGAGCCCGTGTCCCCCGGTGCCCGACCCAACGAAGGACCCCTCGCCGGCCTGCGCATCGCGCTGGTGTTTCCGACGTTCCTGGACGTGGAGCTCGCGAGCCACCAGGACAACGCCCGGTTCCTCGGCGCCATTCCCCCGCTGACCCTCGGCTACGTCGCCTCGGCGCTCCAGCAGGACGGCGCGGACGTGATGCTGCTCGACTGCCCGACCCTGGGCATGAAGCTGCCGGACGCGATCGCGGCGGTGCGGGCCTTCGATCCGACCTACGTGGGCTTCACGCTCGCGACGGTGGACTGGCTGAGCTCGCTGGCCTGGATGACCGGCTTCAAGGAGGCCCTGCCAGGCGCGCACATCCTGGTCGGCGGCATCCACATGGAGTGCTACCCGAAGGAGACGCTGAGCCACTCGTGCATCGAGCTGGGCCTCGTCGGCCACGCGGACATCGCCCTGACGAAGCTGCTGCTCGCGCACTTGGGCGAGGGGGACCTGGCGTCGGTGCCGGGTGCGGTCTTCCGCGACGCCGAGGGCGAGGTGGTTGTCGTGCCGCCCGACGAGCGGCCGCGCCAGGACGGGGACATGCCCTTCCCAGCGCGGGACCTGTGGCCGGTGGAGAAGCACTTCTCCATCGTCTCGACCCAGAGCCACTTCACCGCGGCCATGAGCAACTTCGGCTGCCCCTACCGCTGCGAGTTCTGCATCCTCCGGGGCGACGCCATCCGCCAGCGCACGGCGAAGTCCGTCGTGGACGAGATGGAGGTCTGCTACCACGAGTTCGGCATCCGGGAGATCGACTTCTTCGACCCCGTGTTCACCATCAAGCGCGACCGCGTCTACGCCATCTGCGACGAGCTGGACCGGCGCGGGCTGAGCCGCGACATGATCTGGTCGATCCGGGCGCGGACCGACGCCCTGGATCCCGCGCTGCTCGATCGCATGTGGGACTCCGGCTGCCGGCGCATCTGCTACGGCATCGAGAGCGGCAGCAACGCCATCCTCCAGCGTGTCGACAAGCGCATGAAGTCGACGGAGCACATCGGCGAGGTGGTGCGCGCGACCAAGGCGCGCGGCTACGAGGTCCTGGCCTTTGTGATGATCGGCAACCCGCTCGAGGACGAGCGCACGGTCGGCATGACCCGCAGGCTGTTGACGTCGCTGCCCATCGACCTGGTGCAGGTCGCGAGCCTGTTCCCGCTGCCGAAGACGCCCATCTACAACGAGATCATGGCGCGCACCGGGCGCGACGTCTGGCGCGAGCACATCCTGCACGGCACGCCCGTGAAGCCCGTCGTGCGCCTGGACACGGACCTGGACGACGACGCGATCGACCGCATGGTCACCGAGACCTACATGCACTTCTACTTCAGGC
>JAJDAI010001195.1 GCA_029261955.1 Deltaproteobacteria bacterium
ATGATCGGCGTGAAGCTGGCGCACGCGCACCAGCACTTCCGCATGGACGACGCCGACTACTACGGCATCTACGAGGTCGCCCAGGCCCACGCCGCCCCGGTCTACCTGCACACCGGCCCCAGCCCCTTCCCCGGCACGAGCCAGGACCCGCCCTACACCGACCCGGCCTTTCTCGAGGACGCCATCGCGACCTTCCCCGAGGTGGCCTTCCTCCTGGGCCACCTCGGCTTCGACTTCATCAACGGCGAGCAGGGCGAGCTCGAGACCTGCATCGCGCTCGCCCAGACCTACGAGAACGTCTACCTGGAGCCCAGCGCCTTCGGCTCCACCAGCGGCGACCCGGAC
Organism: Deltaproteobacteria bacterium; assembly: GCA_029261955.1. Lineage (GTDB taxonomy): Bacteria > Myxococcota_A > UBA796 > UBA9615 > UBA9615 > CALCXL01. The sequence continues at coordinate 346 of JAJDAI010001195.1, forward strand.
CAGGTGCACCTGCCCCACGCGCTGGCGCGGATCCGCGAAGAGGGCCTCGTCGATCGGGTGATCTACGGATCCGATGGACCGCAGAGCCCCGGCTTCGTGAAGACCTACTCCGAGCGCACGCTGCACGCGCTGGAGGAGGCGGGCTACTCGGCGGACGAGGCGGAGTCGGTGCTCGCTGGCAACTACGCCCGCGTCTACGGCCTGCCGCCGGTGGTGCTGCCATGAGCCGCTGGGCCCCGCTGTTCCTGCTCTTGCCCTCGCTGGCCCTGGCCGGACCGAAGGACGCGGAGCCCACCCCCTTCAGCCAGGGCGGAGACCCTGCGGCCTTCGACATCCCGGGCGGAGGATCGCCAGCTGGCGCCTGGGCCGTCGCGGTGTCGGGTGGCTACCCCTGGTCCTCGCTGCGGGCGCAGGTGGGCATCCGCGGCGGGCTCACGCCGGTCCTGTCCCTCGAGACCGCCTTGTTCCGGCGCTGGGAGCCGAGCCTCGGCGTGTCCGGCCGCATCCTCGACCGACCGCGCGGGCGCATCAGCGGCGAGCTGTTGGTCGGCTGGACCATCGAAGCCGGGGAGGTGCACCAGAATGGCCCGCGGGCGCTCGCGCGCGTGAGGGTGCTGGGGATCCTGGGCCGGGTCGCCCCCTGGTTCTCCGTCGCGACGGGGCACACGGTCTACGTGGACGAGACGGTGCGGATCAGCGCTGAGGGCGAGGCCTCCGAGCTGAGCGCGCGGCACGAGTGGACGCCGGTCATCGAGGCGGGGGTGGTCGTGGGGATCACGAAGAACCTGGGCGTCGAGCTGGGCTTCGACTGGCACTTCGTCGGCGCGCCTGATCGCTTCGCCCTGCCGGGGCTGCGCTTCGGTGTGCACTTCGGCGCCGGCCCGCGCCCGGCCTGGGAGGCGCCATGAGGCTGCTGATCCTGCTGCTGCTCGCCGGCTGCGCCAGCGAGACGACGACGCTCTACGAGGTCGAACTGAGCGGGCTCGTGAGCTTCGGGGCGACCGAGGGCGCCGTGCAGATCGAGCTGGAGTTCGCCGAGCAGGGAGAAGGCGAGCTGGCCCACCCTCTGGGGGAGATCGAACGCTTCGAGGCCAGCCTCGGCGAGCCCTTCGAGCACGTCTTCGACTACCCCCAGGACGAGGGTGTGGGCCTGGTCGTCTACGCCTGGCACGACGCGGATGGGGACGGCGCGCTCTGCGCACCCGGGGCGGACGACGAGCCTTCCGGCCTCATCGAAGTGGTCGACTTCCCGGCCCACGCGGTCGAGGTCGAGCTGGAGCTGGACGCGTTCTGCGAGGGGCCCGAGGGGCTGTTTCCCTAGAGCCCCAAGCGCGACGGGCGCGGCAGCCGAAGCCACCGCGCCCGTCGCCGGGATCTCAGACAGATCACACAGCCGGGGCCGAGGACTGCTCGCCTGCAGGCAGCTCAGTGCTTGTTGAGCACCGACGTGATCCTCGCCGAGACCGAGCGCGGCCCGAAGCGCGTCATGAAGGCGCCCATCCAGTTGCTGAAGCCGTGGATCGCCAAGGGCTTGCCGGCCCACATCGCCGCGTAGGCGTGCTGCGCGACGTCGGCGGCCGAGGCCACCGCCCCGGCCGTGAACAGCTTGTTCTTCGACGTGCCGGCCTGGAGCGCGAAGCCGGTGTGGGTCGCCCCGGGGCAGTGCGCCGTCGCGGTGACGCCCGTGCCCTTCAGCTCGAAGGCGATGGCCTCGGTGAAGCTGATCACGTAGGCCTTCGTCGCGTAGTAGACGGCCATGTAGGGGCCCGCCTGGAAGCCCGCCGTCGAGGCGATGTTGAGCACGCGCCCCCGGCCCCGCTCGACCATGCCGGGCAGGAAGCGCCCCGTCAGTTCCGTCAGCGCCCCCACGTTGACCGCGAGCTGTGACATCTCCGCGTCGACGTCCAGCTCGTGGAAGGCGCCGTTGCTGCCGAAGCCCGCGTTGTTGACGAGCACGTCGATCGAGGTGTCCGCGAGCCGAGCGACCAGCTGCGCCCGGCTGGCCGGATCACCGAGGTCCGCCGGCTCGACCCTCACCTCGACGCCGTGGGCCTGCCGGAGCTCCGCGGCGAGCGCCTCCATCGCGTCGGCTGACCGTGCGACGAGCACGAGGTCGTGGCCATCGGCCGCGAAGAGCTTCGCGAGCTCCAGACCGATGCCTCGGGAGGCGCCGGTGACGAGGACGGTGTGCTTGTCGGACATGGGGGCTCCGCGGTTGGGGAGCCGAAGGTACACGGGCTCTCGGCGAGTCGCTGACGCTCAGCTGTCCAGGAGCTCCAGGCCCGCCTCGGTCCACAGCCAGAGGCTGCGGCTCAGGGGACGGGGGCGCTGCACGTAGCCGCGCTCGGCCGTCTTCGCGAGGCCTTCCCGGGAGCGCGCGTCGTCCTTGAGCACCAGCACGAAGCCAGCCGACGGCATGGCGACGACCAGCTCGCCGCCGAGCTCCGCTTCGAGGCGGGCGCGCAGGGAGGGGCAGAGCAGGCGCCCGCTGTCGTAGCCGTCACCGCCCACGATGCGGTAGCCGAGGATCGGGCCCTGGGCGCCGTCGCGGACCGGCTGGAGCTGCACGTCGCCTTCGCCGTCCAGGGCCGCGACCGCGCGGGTCAGCAGGTCCTGGGCTGCGACGCCCCAACGATCCGGCTCGTGGGCCGGGATGAAGGCCATGTGGTCTTCCGCGTCGAGCACCGGGCAGGCGACCAGGCCGCCGTCGAGGGGGATGCCGACGACGTTGAGGTCCTTGATGGCCTCCTGGCGCCGCAAGACCACGCGCAGGTGCTCGCCGATCTCTTCCCAGGTCCGGCCGGACCAGAGGCCCTCGACCGTCTTGGGGGCCCGCACATCGAGCGCGCCGGCGACGCCGTCCAGGTCGCCGTCCGCGAGGTAGCCGCGGTACAGGTCGCCCAGGCGCACGCGCATGTTGCCGGAGACGAGGTTGCCCTCGCGGTCGTAGCTCCACTCGGCTTCGCCGGGGGAGCGGCGGTCGTTGAGCAGCTCGGCCAGCGCGAGGGGAAAGAACTCGGGCGCGAGCAGCTCGGCCGCCGGCAGGCGCACCGACGCGAGGATGCGCTCGCAGAGGCCCCAGCTCGCCTCGACGTCGGCCTGCGCCCCGTTGACCATCACGTAGACCATCTGCTGGTCGTGCCCCACGACGAGCACGCGCCAGGCGCGCACGACGCGGTCGCGTTTCTCGTTCCAGGCCCAGCAGCCGGCCCAGCCGTCCTCGCCCCAGCGATCGAGGCTGACCTCGCTGCGGGGGCTGCTCAAGCCGCGCGCTTCCGCGAGCCGCTCGACTGCGTCGAGGATGCCCTGGGGCCCGAGCACCGCGGTGGCCGAAGCGGACAGGGTGACCGCCAGGTCCAGCCCGCTGCGCGGTGGAGGCTGCAGGTGCACGGGGTCCGAGGCGGGCGCGAGCGCGTGCCAGTCGCGCGGGTAGGAGACCGCGTAGCGCCGGTAGGGGCCGTAGAACGACTCGTGCGTTCGCCAGCTTTCCGGTGCGTCGAGTTGCAGCGGAACAGGCGGGATCGACTCGGCGGCTTGAGGGGCCGAGCCATCGACGGGATGCGCGAAGAGCAAGCTCAGCGCGTCGACCATGCGGCGAACAGGCATGCATCTGTACGGTAGCACGGGGTGTGCCGAGCCCCCGGGTCGCGGGCGGCCCAGCGGGGCTCGCTCAGGAGCCCTGAAGCACCCTCACCGCGCCATACAGGACCATCGCCGGGGCCAGCCCGCGGGCGCGGGTGACCTCGATCCGGCGGGCCAGACCGTCCGCCCGATCGAAGACCGGTGCGTTGTCCTCGCGGTAGATCTCCCAGGCGTTCGTCAGGGCAGCCTGGAGCTTCTTGCCCTTCGCCTTGTCGTCGATCTCGCTGCCCGCGAGGGTCTTCGTCGCCAGCACGCTGATCAGCTCGGCGATGTTGGCGCGGAGCTCCGTGATGGCCCGCACCTCCCAGCCGTCGCGGGCGTCCGCGGGCAGGGCGAGCTGCCGGGCGAGCAGGAGCTGCGAGGACGCAGCGACGCGCTTGAGCAGCATGCCCGCCTGGCCGGCCCCGATGCCGTTGGCCTCGCTGAGCAGGACCGCCTCACCTGCATCCACCAGCAGTTCCAGCGCGGCGGCGCGCTCGGCT
>JAJDAI010001196.1 GCA_029261955.1 Deltaproteobacteria bacterium
GAGAAGCTGCTCTGGGTGAACGGCCAGAAGATCAACGCGCTCCCCAACGAGGCGCTGGCCGAGCTCATGGAGCCCCGCCTGATCGCCGCGGGCTACGCGGCCGAGCTCGTGCGCGCCAACCTGCCCGCGCAGGTCGGAACGCTCAAGGAGCGCGCCCAGACGCTGGTCGAGGTCATCGAGAAGGGCTCCTTCTACTGGCAGGACACCGCCGGCCTGACCTACGTCGACAAGCCGACGCGCAAGTTCCTCAAGGAAGCCACCCTGCCGATCCTCACCGCCTCGCTCGAGGCGCTCGAGGGCGTGCAGGACTGGACCGAGGACGCCTTGGGTGAAGCCCTGCGCGCCCTCGCCGAGCGCCTCGAGCTGGGCCTCGGCAAGGTCGCCCAGCCCGTGCGTGTGGCTGTCTGCGGGACCAACGTGTCCCCCGGCATCTTCGAGACCCTGGCCGCCCTGGGGCGCGAGCAGAGCCTCGCGCGCCTGCGCCGCGGCATCGAGATCGCCCAGAGCGCGGCGCCGGCATGAGCGGCAAGCCCAAACGCAGCCCCTTCCTCATCCCCCTCGAGCGCGTGCCCGAGGGCGGGATCGAGGTGTTGATGAGCGAGACGGACCCCGAGTTCGCCGAGCTGCTGGCCGAAGCCAGCGACGGCGACGTGGTGCCCGCCGTGGGATCGGTCCGGCTCTTCCTCGAGAGGTGGCCAGGGCGACTCGACATCGAAGGCACGATCAGCGTGACGGTGCCTCAGATCTGCTCCCGAGGCCTCGACCCCTACGGCCAGCCCATCGAGGCGACCTTCCGCCAGATCCTGCTCCAGACGAAGATCTTCGGCGGGGACGAGGGCGACGAGATCGAGCTGGGCAGGGACGACCTGGACCGCAGCGAGCTGGTCGGGGACTCGGTGAACCTCATCCAGGTGGTGCGCGAAGAGCTGCACCTCGCCGTGCCCCCCAAGCCCCTCTGCGTGACCCCCTGCGAAGGCCCCTGCCCCAGCTGGGAGCGCAACCTGGACCTGACTGAAGAACGCACCCGCAAGGGCGCAGACCCCCGCTGGGCCGCACTGGCCGAGCTGAAGCTCAAGAAATAGCCGCCCGACACCCGTCGAATCCGCGACCCAATCCCTTGACACCCCCTCCGGGCCGTAGATAATCGCGCGGCCCTACGCCTCCGAAGGGCATGAAGGACAAGACTGATGGCCGTTCCGAAGCGCAAGACCAGCAAGAGCCGCCGCGACAAGCGCCGGGCGCATGACGCCCTGGTGCCGAACGTGGCGCTGATCCACTGCGAGAACTGCGGCGCCTGGAAGGAGCGGCACCGCCTCTGCATGGAGTGCGGCACCTACCGTGGCCGCCAGGTGTTTGCCGTCCAGGAGGTTTGATCCTCCCTCCCGGCCTTCCCCGGGATTCCCGTGCGCATCGCACTTGATGCCATGGGGGGCGACCACGCCCCCACCGCGACTGTCGACGGCGCCCTCGCGGCAGCCGAAGACGGCTTCCACATCCTCCTCGTCGGCGACGAGGCGGTTCTCCACGACGAACTCAAGCGACGCGGCGGTCCCCCGCCGAACGTGCACGTGCACCACGCTTCCGAGGTCGTCGAGATGGAGGACACGCCCCGATCGGCCGCGCGTGGGAAGAAGGACAGCTCGTTGCGCGTGGCGTTCGAGCTCGTGCGGAGCGCGCAGGCGGACGCCGTGGTCACCATGGGCAACTCCGGCGCGGCGATGGCCGCGGGGATCTTCGTGTGCCGCCGGCTGCCCGGCGTGCTGCGCCCCGCGATCGCGACGCTCATCCCCTCCCCCGCCGGCCGCGCGGTCCTGCTGGACGTCGGCGCGAACGTGGACTGCAAACCCGAGCACCTCGTGCAGTTCGCCGCCATGGGCGCGGCCCTGGCGAGCGCGGCCACGGGCGTGACGCAGCCCAGCGTGAAGGTGCTCTCCAACGGCTCCGAGGAGGGCAAGGGCACCGATCTGACGCGCGCGGCCGCCACCCGCCTGGCCGATCTGCCCGGCATCGAGTTCCAGGGCTACATCGAGCCGGCGCAGGTCCTGCGCTCCGATGCGAACGTCATCGTGACGGACGGCTGGACCGGCAACATCCTGCTCAAGACCGCCGAAGGCGTCGCGTCGCACCTGGCCAGCGCGGTGCGGGACGCGGCGCACAGCACCTGGATGGCCCGCTCCGGCGCGCTGCTGCTCGGGCCAGCACTGCGCCGAGCGCTCAAGCCCCTGGACCACCGCGAGGCCGGCGGCGGGCTGCTGCTCGGCATCGACGCCTGCGCGGTCATCGGCCACGGCAGCGCCGACGGCCAGGCCGTGGCCAGCGCGCTGAGGCTCGCGGAGCGGCTCTCACGGGAGGGCTTGTTGCTGCGGATCCAGGAGGCGTTGGCGCACGGTGAGCGGCCCGAGGAAGCGAGCGCACAGTGACGTGTTCCCACGTGCGCACGGAGGCGGTTGAAACGGCACCGGCCTGCACGTACAATCGCCGGACCTCGGGGCCGAAATGTCCCAAAAATACCAACGAAATCAACAAGTTGGTTCCGACGAACTGGGAAGATTGCCCAGACGTCGGTTTCTCCCGACGCGGCACCTCGCCGCACGAGGACGATCATGAGCGACGACATCGAAGCGCGGGTCAAGGCGATCATCTCCGAGCAGCTGGACATCAAGCCGGAGGAGATGAACCTGGAGGCCTCCTTCATCGACGATCTGGGCGCGGACAGCCTGGACATCGTGGAGCTGGTGATGGCCATGGAAGATGCCTTCCAGATGGACATCCCCGACGAAGAGGCGGAGAAGATCCAGACCGTCAAGCACGCCATCGAGTACATCCGCGCGCACGGCGCGGGCTGAGCTTCGGCGGGCTCGCTGCCCGCCCGTGGCCCCCAACTCGGCCGGAGTCCTCGCCCTCGACGGGCGCTGAGGCATTCCGGCCGAGCTGTTCCTGGCCTCCGAATTGGTCAGGTCATTGCACCGCTGGCGCCGCCGATCCCCGGCCGCGCCGCCCCCAGCAGACCCGCCCGCGCGGCGCGGGGTCGCGGAGAGGACAGTGAGCGTGAGGCACCGAGTCGTCGTCACGGGCCTGGGCGCCATCTCGCCCCTGGGCCACACGGTGGACGCCCTCTGGCAGGGCCTGCTCGCAGGCCGCAGCGGCGTCGGCCCCATCACGCGCTTCGACGCGACCGACTACCCCGCGCGCTTCGCCGCGGAGGTGAAGGACTGGGACCCGACCACGCGCATGTCCAACAAGGAGGCGCGCAAGCTCGACCGCTTCCTGCAGTTCGCCCTCGTGGC
>JAJDAI010001197.1 GCA_029261955.1 Deltaproteobacteria bacterium
CGCAGACGTTCACCTGCTGGCTGCTGTGCCCGAGTGCCCACCAGATGAGGCGGTACCAGCCGGGATCAACGGCCTCGATGAGGCCCATGGACCACAGGAAGGTCGGGATCATCACGATGGCGCCGTGCAGCAGCGTGCCCACGGCGATGATGGCCGCAGCCAACGCACCGAAGGCGACGAGCGGCATGGAGCCCTCGTAGGTCTTGTCACGACGCGCGATGTAGACGCAGCCGAGGAAGTTGAACACGCCGATGAGCGTGCCGACCGCCACGAGGATGATGCCGCCGTAGAAGAGCGGGCTGCCCTTCAGGGGCACGTAGGACGTCATGAGGACGTCGCTCTTGCCCTGGAAGATGGCGATGTCGACGCCGATGGCGCCGACCAACATCAACACGAAACTCACCCAGGCTGCTTTTACTGATGCCAGCCGCGAGTTGAGCAGCGTCGTGCCGCAGAAGTAGAGGATCGCGATCTCGAAGAACAGGATCCAGAAGATGAGCATGTTGAGGCCGTGAAGCGTCAACACCCGGTAGAACCAGTCTGCCGGAAGAAGGTGAACTGCCGGCCAGCGCGTGAGCGCGAGCAGGAGTGCGGCGATGGCTCCGATGAGGAGGAAAACCACCGCCACGACAGCATTGATCTTGATGAAGAACTGCGCGTTGAGGCAGACCGGGAGACCGGTCGTGTCGCACGTGCGGACTTCGTTTGGCTTGAAGTTGCCCACGTCTATGCCCCTTACTCGACGATGATTCGGCTGGTCATCTGGTGATGCCCGATGCCGCAGAATTCGTTGCAGATCACCGTGTACTCACCAGCGACCGTGGGGGTCAGGGTGAGCACGTGGTCGTAGGTCGGTGTGATCTGGAAGTTCATGTTCATGGGCTGCAGAGAGAACCCGTGGCTGAGGTCGGCCGAAGACATGTGGAGCCGGTAGCTCTGGTCCTTCTTCAGCTTCATGACAGCGGGGTAGAAGCTCCACATCCGCGCGAGCAGGTAGATGTCGCTTCCCGGTGCGGGCTCGACGACGTCCCAGCCGCCGACCTTCTCACCGGTCTTGTTGTCCTCGACGAACTTGTTGGTCCGCTCGACGAAGGCCTGCGGGTCGACCCTGTAGGCCTCGCCGGTGCTGTTCTGCTTGCCCTTGAAGTGCCAGTAGGGCATCGCCATGAACATGAGCAGGCACCAGATCATGGCCAGGCCGACCCAGGTGCGTTCGTATCCGTCCGGGGCCTTGAACCAGCCCTTGGGAGGGGGTGCGATAGGCATCGAAGACCTCCTAGGGCAGGGTTGCCGGGGGAATGGACATGAGGTCCACCCATCCCCAGATGGTGTAGGAAAGGAACAGGATGGCGGTGCTGAGAAACAGCAGTAGCCAGGGGTTGTCCATCAGCTTCTGAAACCAATGGATGCGCTCTTGCGCTTCGGTCATGGACTCCTCCGTTGTGTGAGACCTGAGTTGAGTTCTGAGCCGCGCCACGCGACGACGACGAGGTAGAGGAACAGCACACCGCCAACGACAGCGAGCAACCCCCCCATTCCCATCACCGCCAGGCCCGCGTACTCCGCAGTCGAGTGGATTTGCTGTTCGGTTCCGTAGGTCTTGCGGGCCATGCCGTGGGCGCCTGCCCAGCCAAAGCCCGCTGCAAAAATCATCTGGCCGATGCCGAAGATCGCCGGCTGCCAGCCCGCCAGCGCCTTGCGCCGCGCGGTGTTCAGGCGGATGCCCAGGGGCCCCGCGATCACCCAGGTGACCGCCATGAAGGACGCGGTCACCGCGCCGATGGACGCGTGGTAGTGGGCCGGCACCATCGTGTTGGAGCCGCGGATCTGGGACCCGAGGATGAAGCCCAGGACCGTCAGGCCGGCGCTGACGTAGAAGCCGACGAGGCGGGGGTCGAGCAGGCCGCGCTCGGGCAGACGACCCTCACGCGCCGCCTGCACCAGCGCGCGGATGCAGAGGATGAGGAAGACGCTGACCATCGGGAAGATGGCCCAGCGCATCAGCAGCGTGAAGCCCGCGCGGTAGGTGGCGGTCGCGCCGCCGATGCCCGCCAGCACGGGGCCGGCGAAGAGCGGGAGCAGCAGCAGCCCGAAGAGGATGGAGCCGGTGCGCCGCTGGATGGGGGCCCGGCCGAGCGCGCTGTTCAGCAGCAGCAGCCAGGCGACCACCATGCCCATCACGCTGGCGACCTGGAGGATGTGGCCCGCGCCCCAGAAGAGGAACTCGTAGTAGGTCGCCGTGGGCAGCTCGGGCGGCGTCGTGACCCAGGTCATCAGCAGCGTCGCCATGGCCAGCAGGAAGGCCAGCGCGGCAGCCCGGAGGCCAGGGCGAGCGGCCTCGGGCATCGGAACGGGGCCGCTGGCGACCTCGTTGCCCGGCAGCAGGCGCCGGTCCAGGAAGGCCAGCGACACGCCGGCGAAGAAGGTGATCAGCCCGCAGAGGAAGAGCGGGTGGTCGATGACCGGGATGTAGTTGGACAGCACCGGGGAGGCCGAGGGCACGCCCGCGCCGGCCACCATCATGGCGATGCCGATGACCGCGACCTGCACGCTGCGGTGGGCCGCGCGGCTGCTGCCGCTGCTGGGCAGCAGGAACCACATGCCGGTCAGGAAGGCGTAGAACCAGGCCACCAGGGCCAGGTCCACGTGCACGATGAGGCCGCGCCGGAAGATCAGGGGATCGCTGAAGAGCTGGTCGAAGGGCGGCATGCGCCCGATGACGAGCAGGATCGCGAAGAGACCTGCCAGGACCAGGACGCCGACCGCGAGGCCGAGCCACCGGCGGGCCGCCACGGCATCGGCTTCCTCAGCCGAATACTCGCTTTCGATCTCCAGGGGGCCCGGCAACGCGCCGGGCGAATCGAGGACGGCCATCGGGGCACTCCAGGGGGGCGGATCTTTAAACGACCCGAACGTCGCTTGAGGCTATGCATGGGCCGTGCCCGATCTGGATCGCCCGGATGCGGCGTTATGTCGCGGTTCTTGGAGGCCTCCTTCCTTGAGCTTGTGCGGTTCCAAACACCCCCCTGTGCGGGATGCCTCCGACCGGTGCAAACACAAGATCAACTCAGCAGACTGATTGGTCGCCTGGGTTCGCGCCGTGCAAGACGTTCTGGCGGCTCGCGGCCTGCTTTCAGCGAGGGTGGCAGGAATGGTGCACAGCCCTCGCCGGATGATCACCGCGCTCCCCTTGACCGTTCGCTACGCGCTCGCCGCTTGCGTGTGCCTCGCCCGACACGAAGGGACCCGCATGACGTCGCGGGCGATCGCGGAGTCCACGGGCATTCCCCCCGCCTTCCTTGCGAAGGTGCTCAGGCAGCTGGGCAAGGCCGACCTCATCGAAGGTGAGCGCGGCCACCACGGCGGCTACCGCCTGGTCCGGCCGCCCGAAGAGGTGGTGCTCGCCGACGTGGTCGACGCCGTCGATGGTGGCCCGGCCGGAAGCTCGGTCTGCGCCATGGGCGACCGCGAGTGCAACGAGAAGAAGCCGTGCGCCATGCACGAGCTCTGGGCCGTGGCCACCGCGCCTGTGACCCAGCTGGCCAGCTCGGTCACGCTGGAGCGGCTCGCCCGGATCTCGCAGACCCGCTGAGCCGCGGCGCCCGCCGGTCCGGGCTCACCTCGCCGGTCGTGTCCCGGCCCCTGCACGGCCCGAGCTGGAGCACGCGTTCGCGACCTCGGAACGACTCCGGCCTGACCGCCGTCTCAGCCCGAGAAACAATCACCAACCGGGTCTCCGGAGGCGTTGTTCTGGCAGAGGGTCTGAGGAGGCCTGTTCCGGAGCGTAGACCGTGTCGATTCGAGCCTCGTCGATCTCCCCCTCGACGACCCGCGCCTTCCCCTCGGCCCGCCGCGGTCGACTGGCCGTCCTTCTGCTCGCCGCCCCGCTCTTCACCGGCTGCGCTGTGGTGTCGCCCCAAGGGCCAGCCGAGCCGGTGGCCGACTCCCCGGACGCGCCACACGCCGTGATGCTCCTGGACGACGAGGTGGCCAGCTGCGCCAACCCCGTCGAGGGCTTCGCCCGCTTCAGCCCCGACCGCGCCGCCTTCGACGTGGTGCTGGAGGACCCGGCGTCCTTCGCCACGCTCAGCGAGTTCGACTCGGGCGGCCGCGTCCTGCTGGACGACCTCGACGGGGACGGGGACCTGGACGCCGCCTTCGGCGCGCACTCGGAGCTGCCCGCGGTCTTCCGCAACGAGGGCGG
>JAJDAI010001198.1 GCA_029261955.1 Deltaproteobacteria bacterium
GAAGACGCGCGCGCCTTCTACGCGTCGCAGCCCCGACACCTCCGCCCGGTCCCGAACCTGGCCACCCCCGCCGGCCTGCCCGACCTGCGCGCCAGCACCTGCGGCACCTGCCACCAGGCGATCTACGCCGAGTGGCAAGCCTCGACGCACGCCCGCGCCTGGATGGACGACCCCCAGTTCCAGGCGGAGCTGCACAAGTCCGAGGCCTCAGGCGTCGCGTGGATGTGCATCAACTGCCACACCCCGGTGGAGAACCAGCTGCCGAGGCTCGTGGCCCGCCTCGACGGGGATCTGGACAAGCCGATCTTCGTCGACAACCCCGACTACGACGCGACGCTCGCCCTGGAGGCCATCACCTGCGCGACCTGCCACGTGCGGGACGGCGTCGTGCTCGGCCCTTGGGGCGACACCACCGCACCGCATCCCGTGCGGAAGTCCGACGACCTGCTCACCCCGGCCGTCTGCACCCAGTGCCACCAGGCGGCGGCCCACTTCCCGAGCATCGGCCTGGCCTGCGCCTTCGAGACGGGCGAGGAGCTGGCTGCGGGCCCCTACGCGGCGGAAGGCAAGACCTGCCAGAGCTGCCACATGCCCGAGGTGCGGCGCCCGCTCATGCCCGGCACCCCCGAGCGGACCACCCGCCGGCACTTCTTCGGGGGCAGCCTGATCCCGAAGCAGCCCGCCTTCGCCGACGACGTCGCCGCGATGCGCCCCTACTTCAAGGACGGCCTCGCGGTGCGCTGGCTGGACCCGCCCCTGGAAGGGAACGAGCTGCGCTTCGAGCTGCACAACGCCGAGGCGGGCCACCGGCTGCCGACCGGCGATCCCGAGCGCTTCCTCAAGATCGACGCCTCGCTGGAAGGCCCCGAGGGCCCCGTCGCACAGCACAGCGAGCGCATCGGCCAGGTCTGGGAGTGGTCGCCGCAGCCCCGCCGCATCGCCGACAACCGCCTGGCCCCTCGCGAGCGCCGCACCGTCCGCTTCGCGATCCCCGACAACCTGCCGGCCGGCGACTACGTGCTGCATCTGCGCGCGGAGAACTGGCGGATCAGCGAGGAGAACATGCGCTACCACGAGCTCGAGGGGAAGACGGTGCCATCACGGCTCCTCTTCGAGTCGAAGACGCCGATCCAGCTGCCCTGAGCCGATCGAGCGATCCGCCAGGAGAGCCCCACCGAAACGGGGGTCCGCAGGCCTCTCCACTGTCCCAAATGACCCCAACAAATCGGTCGAGTGGGCTCAAGTGGGGGCTAGAATTTGTCGATAGTCAAAAGCGATAGAGCAGGGTGGGAGCCCTGCAGAGAAGGGCCCGGTGCGAACCGGCTTCCCGGGGGGGATGTGGACCCGCAGCAGCGCGGCAGGCGATTCGATCGTGTTGTTGTCTGCGGGACCGTCCTTGAATCCGTTCGTGCTGTGACCGGGCTTGGCAAGCCCGGCGCACCGCACCGAGGCCGAACGTGCTGCAGCTACCGACTGTGCTTGTCGTCGACGGGGATCCCGCGGCGGCCTCCGAGATGGCGAAGGGGCTGGACCGCCTCGGGCTGGGGACGCACATCGTCTCCACGGCCGAACAGGCCCTGCTCAGCCTCTCCTCGCGCCGCTTCGACCTCATCCTCTGCGAGCTGCGCCTGCCCGATCTGAGCGGGCTCGCCCTGCTGCGTCGGATCGAGCGGGCGGAGCTGGAGACGCCCTTCGTCGGCATGGCCTTCGACGCCGACGTCGATGACCTCGTCCAGCTGATGCGCCACGGCGCGGTCGACTTCCTGAGCCGGCCCTTCCGCGCGAGTGAGGTGGAGGACGCGATGGAGCGCGCGGCGAGGCGCCAGCCGCGGACGAGCTCCCTGGATCGCGGCGAGCCGATGGGCGCGATGTCCACGGGGCCTGGGGGCCCGAGCCACGCCACCGCCTCGATCTCCCAGCTGCACCACTCGCCCAGCCAGTCCTCCCAGACCCACCACACGCCCAGCCGCTCGGCTGGCAGCCACCCCACGCCCAGCCGCGGCGCACCCAGCCTGCTCTCCCCGAGGCAGGCAGCCCAACAGGCCCGCCAGGAGCGCACCCGCGGGGCCGTGCCCCAGCCCCCCGGCACGGCCCCGACGGCCGAGGCCCCCGCCGCCCCGCCGACCATCGAGAGCCTGCTCCAGCGCCTGCGCGACGGCACCCTCGAGCTGCCCGTAATCGCGCCCGTCACGGCAGAGATCCTGGAGCTGTTGCAGCGCCCGGACGCCGGCGTGGACCAGGTGGCCGAGCTCGTGTCGAAGGACCCGAGCATCGTGGCGGGGCTGCTCCGCCTCGCGAACTCGGGTCGCTTCGGCACCACGCGCGGCATCGCCGACATCCGCGACGCCTGCCTGCGCATCGGAAACCGGCGCGCCCTCGCCGTGGCCCAGCGCATCGCGGTGGCGGGGCTCTACGACATGAACCTGCCGCAGCTGAGCGGGATCGCCGAGGCCATGTGGCTCAACGTCGACGTCTGCGCCCTGGGCTCGCGCCAGCTCAGCGAGCTGCTGGGCGAGGACGACCCCGACGCGGCCTACGTCGAGGGCCTGCTGCACAACGTCGGCGAGCTCGCCCTGCTCCGCGTGCTGGCCGCGCTCCCCGACCGCATCGCGCCCGGCGCCGCGGGGCTCGAGCAGGTCCGCGAGCTGCTGGAGTCGGCCCACGAACACTTCGGCAAGGCGGTCCTGAAGCGCTGGCGCATGCCCGCCCGCTTCATCCGCGCGGCCTCCGCCCACCACAGCGCGCCCCCGGGGCTCGAGGACCGCACGGGGCGCCTCCGCCGCCTCCGGATCCTGCTGTCCTGGACCATGGCGGTGCGGGTTGGCTACGAGTACCTGCCCGGGCAGATCACCCCGGACCCCGCGCCGATCTGTGCCGAGCTGGGGCTGGAGCTGGACGCGGTGGAGGAGCTGTTCCGGGCCATCGAGCCCAGCTGATCAGGGCGCGGTGTAGTGGAACGGCACCGGCGGAGCGACCTCGAAGGCCAGCAGGAACAGCAGGATCAAGAGCACCGCGATGAGCGGTGGCAGCAGCCAGGGCAGCAGCTTCTTGATGCGCGGATTCACGGTGAGCGAGCCTACTCGACCCAGCCGAGGGCGACGAGCTTCTGGACGACCGCGTCCGCGATCATCCCGTGCCCGATGGCGTTCGCGTGCAGCGGATCGACGAAGAGCTGCTCCAGGTCGTCCCGCTTCTCGAACAGGGCGCAGACCTCGACCACCGCGTCGCGATGCCCCTCGCGGAACAGGCAGGTCGGCTGGGCCATGCCGATGAAGCCGGGCTGGGTCACGTTCGCCTGGAACTGGGCCATGTAGAGCGTCTCGGCTCCCTTCGACGCTGCCAGCTCGCCGATGGCGTCCAGGTGATCGTCGTGCTCTTCGGGCGAGACGCGGCTCTGCTCCACCGCCTGCGAGGCCGTCAGCCGCTCGAGAGCCAGCCGGTAGGCCGCGCTGCGCCGGAGGGTCGCGCGCACCGCGTCCACGGTCTGGGATGGCTGCTGGACCTCGTGGTCCGGCCGCGAGAGCCCCCAGGAGATCCGTGGGAGCCCGTCGTTGTGCCCCAGGTCGCTGATGACGACGTCCGGCGAGAAGCGCAGCAGCTGCTCCCTCAACTGAACCACGCCCTGCCAGCTCGTGTAGCCCGCCACGGCCGCGTTGAGCACCTGCCAGGTCCCGCCTCGCTCGTTCAGCCGCCGCTCGAGCACCGACGAGTAGACCTCGCTCTGCTTCACCCACATGCCCATGGGGTGGCTGCCGCCCATCACGACGATCCGCTTGACCCCCTCGGGCTTCTTCACCGTGACCGGCGGCCCGCGCATGCCGTGCAGGTTGATGACCAGCGGCTCGTTGCCCCAGCGGAAGATGAAGGCCCGCTCGCGGCCCACGAAGCCCGGCCGCAGCGCCCAGAAGATGTCGGGGTCCGGCACGAACATGCCGGTCAGGGCGTCGCGCGGATCGTTCAGATCCTTCGCCCCCAGCTGCCTCGCGGCGAGCTCGATCGCGCCGAGCACCAGGCAGGTCGACAGCAGCGAGATGAGGACCCTCTTCACGGCGTCAACCCCGCCGCCTGCTCGACCAGGGGCAGCAGCCCCGCCGCCAGCCGCGCGCTGCCGAAGCGGTTCGGGTGCACCCAGTCGGTGTGCAGCGCGACCCGGTGCAGCGGCAGCCGGCCGGGGCCGACGACGTCGAACCACTGGGTCCAGTTGGGCTCATCCAGGAACTGCTTCATCTCGTCCCCGCTCGCGGGGGTCTCGCGGTAGAGCGCCCCGAGGTCGACGTAGCCGGCGCCGGTGTCCGCCGCGACCCGCTCCATGGCGGCGCGGAAGCCGCTCAGCGGGTCGTCGGTGCGGGCGATCGTGTTGGCCCAGAAGACCACCGCGATGCCCTGCACGGCGCAGAAGGCCGTGAGCTCCCGCAGCTTCGCCTCGTAGGCCTCGACCCGCTTCGGGTTGAGGTCGATCTGGCCCGGGTGGTCGCGATCGGCCAGGTCGTTGGCCATGGAGTCGTAGATGAGCACCCGCGGCTTCCAGGCCGCGACCTGCTCGCGCACGAACGCGACCGCGGTGGGCGTGGTCATGCCCATGCGGCCGGCGTTCAGCACCTCGCAGCAGCCGGGGTGGCGCTCCTCCAGCTGGACCTGGAGCAGCTCCGTGAAGCGCTGCCCGATCTCCAGCCCGGTGCCGAAGGTGGAGGACTCCCCGACCGCGATGATCCGGATGCTGCTCGGCGCGTCGGCGAAGGGACGCTCCCGCAGCCGCCGCTGGTTCAGCAGGGCCGAGAAGCGCGGCACCTCGTCGAAGCGCTCGGTCGCGGGAAAGGCCAGCAGCTGGATCTCCCGGCCCGGAACCAGGTCCGAGAAGCCGACGATGTGGTCCTTCTGGGCGTCCTGGAGGCTCCGGGCGTCCGAGCCGCGCCAACGCTCGTAGAGCAGCCCCGCCACCGCGACCGCGAGCACCAGGCTGACGATCCCCAGAAGCGGCGCCGCCCAGGGCGCCGTCCAGCGACTGCGATGCTCGATGGGATCCGGGGACATCGGAGGCAAGGATGCCGCAAGGATCGATCCTGCGCCGCGCTACACTCGCGATCCCGGAGAATCCCCCGTGCGCCTGATCGTCCTCCTTGCCCTGCTGATCCCGACCCCCGCGCTCGCGGTGACGCAGCTCATCGGCGACCCCGACGGCTTCGGCATCAACCCCGCGGGCCTGTTCAGCCCCAACGGAACGCCGGCGGACGCCGACGGCGACGGGATCCTGGAGCCCGAGGAGCAGCTGCCCGACTGGAACCGCAACGGCTCCGTGGCCATCGGATCGGCCGACGAGTTCGACTTTCGCGACTCCCAGGAACGCAACGCCAGCAACGGCGCCCAGTGGACCGACTACGCGATCATCGGCTCGGGCGCGGCGGACGGCGCGACCTTCCGCTTCGAGTTCCCCATCCCGGGCCCGCAGGACCCCAGCTACGCCAGCGACCACTTCATCAACTTCGTCTTCGGCGACTACGACGTCTACCCGACGAACATCGACGTAGACGGCCAGCTCATCGCCCTGACCCTGCAAGGCGGCGGGCGCGACGGCCTCGTGCAGTCGGCCTTCGCGACGGTGCCCTGGGCCAACATGCTCGACGGCCAGGTGATCATCGAGGTCTCCGCCACCCGCGAGCCCTACCTCGCCTTCGACTACGCCCTGCTCGACGCGAACCAGTTCGCCGACAGCGACCAGGACGCCATCCCCGACCCCGCCGACAACTGCCCCTGCGACCCGAACTTCGACCAGGGCGACCAGGACCGCGACGGCATCGGCGACGCCTGCGAGACCCCGACCGACGAGACCTTCTGCTTCGACGGCCTCGACGACGAAGGCGACGGCTTCGTCGACTGCGAAGACACCGGCTGCGCCTGCCTCGCCGCCTGCGAGGACTACGACTCGGACCTGGACGGCGTCGACAACGTCGACGACCAGAACCCCGTGGACCCGACGGTCTGCTGGGACGCC
>JAJDAI010001199.1 GCA_029261955.1 Deltaproteobacteria bacterium
TGCTTGGCGAGCTCGATCTGCAGCTGCTCGATGCCCCGCAGGATCTCGGGCTCGAAGATGCCGCCCTCGGAGTCGACGTGCACCGACACCTCGACGGGCATGACCCCGCTCAGCACGTCCTCGCTGTGGTGCACCGCGACGCTGACGGGGTTGTTCGGCAGCAGCTCCTCGAGCAGGAAGTTGTCGCTCTTGACCCGGAAGCCGCCGCCGATGCAGAGCGCGGCGATGGCCGTCGTGATCAGGAACACACGGCCCTTCCGGTTGATCGTCACGTCGCCCAGCCAGATCAGCAGCGCGCCGATCCACCCCTCGCGCGGGTCGCTCTCGGCGGCGGAGTGCGGCGTCTTGACCAGGGACAGCACGGACGGCACCAGCATCAGGATGACGACGTAGGCCACCAGCAGGCCCACCGCCGCGACGCGACCCATGCCCTTGATGATGTCGATGCGCGCGACGACCAGGGACGCGAAGCCGATGGCGGCCGTGACCGAGGTCAGCAGGCAGGCCCCACCGATCCGCCGGACCATGGCGCGGATCGCGGCGTCCTTGTCCTTCCCCGACCCGAGCTCCTGGTAGTAGGTCGTGAGGAAATGCACGGCATCGCCCACGGCGATGACCAGGAGCAGCGCGGGCACGATCGAGTTGATGATGTTGAAGTTGTCGCCCGACAGGACCATGTAGGCCACGGTCCAGGACAGGGACATGCCGACCGCCGTCAGCGGCAGCGCGACGCTGAAGGCGTTGCGGAACAGCAGCCAGAGCAGGATGCCGACCAGCAGCGCCGAGCCGGACACCGTGCGCAGCATGTCGTTCTGGAGCAGGACCGCGTACTCGCGGTTCACGATCGGCACGCCGACCAGGCTCAGCTGCATGCCGTCCCGACCCTGGTGCTCCGCGATGATCCGCTCGATCTCGGCCAGCGCCGGGCGGCGGTCGAGCTCCTCGACGAAGCCGTTGTCGAACTTGCCCATCACCGCGGTGACGGTGCCCTCGGCGTTGATGAAGCGGTCCAGGTAGAGCCCGTTGCCCGTGACCTTCTCGCGCAGGGCGCGCAGCTCATCGGGGTCTGTCGGGATCTCCTCGAGCAGGGGCGAGACCTCGATGAGGCCGCGCATGCCCCCGATTTCCTGCATCGTGGCGAGGCTGAGCGCCTGCTCGATGTGGTCGATCTGCTCGATTTCGTCGGAGATCTGGCCAACGAAATTCAGGACCGACGGCACAAAGACGTCGTCCGCTTCGATCAAGACGACGACGATCGCGTCCTCATCACCGAAGATGTCGCGGTGCTTGCGGAGGAACTGGACTTCCTCGTCGCCGGTCAGAAAGACCGAGCGAGGCGAGAAGTCGAACTTGACGTCCAGGGCCTTCCAGGACGAAAAGACAGTGATCACCGCCAGCAGGACGAGCAACGCCCAGCGGCCAGCGAGGATGAAATTGCCGATGCGGTCGAACATCGTGGTGGTGCCAGCGTCCCCTTTCGGCGGGCGCCGAACTTATCACACGACAGTCAGGGTTCTGTTAAGCCCATCAGGTCTATGTCAAGAGCTTTGACTGGCTCCGACTGACCCTGTTAGATGTCGCCGGCGAGCCGACCCCGTCGCCACCACGATCTCGGCTCCCAGGCCGGTTTTTCCCGCGCCCTGAAGGACGAAGCCTTTGTTCGAAGCCACTACAGGCGCCACACAGCGCGGCCGACGCAGCCCGATGGCGACCGTGCTGTCGGTGACGCTGCACGTGCTCGCCGTGCTGATCGTCGCGTTCCTGGCGAAAGAGAAGGTGCTCGACAAGCCCGCGGTCGAGGTGGACGTGACCTTCTTCTCGGCGCCCCCGCCGCCGCCGCCGCCGCCGCCGCCGGCCGCGTCGACCACGAAGAAGAAGAAGAAGAAGAAGAAGAAGAAGAAGATCGAGAAGCCGCCGGATCCCACGCCCCAGGAGCTCGTGCAGCCCGAGGAGATCCCCGAGGAGATCCCCGAGACCGAGGAGATCGAGGCGGAAGAGGACGAGGAGCTGGCGGACGCAGGCGTCGTGGGTGGCGTCGAAGGCGGCGTGGCCGGCGGCCAGGTCGGCGGCGTCATCGGCGGCAAGAAGGACGGCGTGCTCGGCGGCGACCCGCTGTCGCTCGGTGAGGCCTTCAAGGTCGGCCGCTGCCGCAGCCTGGGCTCGCCCCGCTACCCCGACATGGCCAAGCAGATGAGTGTCGAAGGCACGGTCCTGCTGCGCGGCTGGCTCGGTGAGGACGGCAAGGCCCTCAAGAACAAGGATCCGGGCTGCACCCAGTGGGCGAAGGCCGACAAGGTCACCCGCCGCAAGTACCACCATCCGCGCCTGTGCCTGTGGGCCGACTCGGGCCCCGAAGCCCTCGTCTACGACACGCTCATGCACTACGCCCCACTTCGCTGTCAGCCCAACATGAGCCAGGGCAAACCGGTGAAGACCCCCATCCGCTTCCCGGTCATCTACCGCCTCAAGTAGGCCCAGGAGCCCTCCGTGGACTTTTCGCTTTCAACCGTCTTTCAGCACTTCACCGCCGCCACGTGGATCATCTCGATCACGCTGCTGGTGATGTCCGTCGCGTCCCTCGGCGTGGCCCTGAACCGCGCCTTCTACTTCATGCGAGCCCGCAAGCAGAGCCTGCTCTTCGCCGAGTCGGTCGGCGGGCTGCTCAGCAAGGCCAACGTCGTCGGGATCGTCAACACCTGCGAGGACGAGGTCTACAAGTTCAGCTACCTCGCCCGCATCGTGAAGGACGGCCTCATCGACGCGCAGGACCTCAAGAGCAAGGAGGCGCTGGACGACCTCAGCACCGTCAACTCCGCCATGGAGCGCGCGGTGTCCGAGGAGGCCAACCTCATGAAGAAGTGGATGACCATCCTCGCG
>JAJDAI010001200.1 GCA_029261955.1 Deltaproteobacteria bacterium
ATCCTTTGTTTGCCTGACCCCCCTCGGTGTCCTGACCCCCCTCGGTGTCCTGACCCCCCTCAGTGTCCTGACCCCCCTCAGTGTCCTGACCCCCCTCGGTGTCCTGACCCCCCACCCTCAGCTGACCTCGACCGGCACGCCGCTCAGGCCTGCGTTGCCCGTGAGGCGGTCGATGTGCTCGGGATCCGTGAGGTCGTTGATGCTCACGCCACGGTGCTTGCGCGCGACGCCGAGCACCGCGTTGGTCTCGGAGTGGCCCCAGCCGTGGGGCAGGCTGACGACGCCGGGCATCATCCCGTCGTCCAGCTCCAGGGGTACCGCCACCGAGCCAACGCGCGAGGCGATGGTGACCTGCTGGCCGTCGCGGAGGCTCCGTGAGGCGGCGTCGGCGGGGTTCATCAGGACGGTGCAGCGGCGCTGGCGGCCGGCCATCATCCCGGGCGCGTTGTGCAGCCAGGAGTTGCAGCCTCGCAGCTGACGTCGGCCGATCAGGACCAGGCGGTCCGCGCTGAACTCACCTTCAGCCAGCGCCTTCTCCAGGCGGGGCAGGTCCCCCAGCAGCGGCTGCGGGGCGAGGTCCACGCGACCGTCCACGCTGGCCAGGCGGCCGGGGAGGCAGGGCTGGAGCGGCCCGAGGTCGTAGCCCGAGGGGCGGGCCTCCAGCTTCTTCAGGCTCAGCCGGCGCCCGAAGGGCTTGCGCAGCCCGTGGCGCCCGCCTCGCAGGGCCAGATCCAGCAGCCCGCGCGCGCCCACGACCCGTGCCCCCGCGGTGCGCAGCCGGTCCGCCCGGGCCTTGCGGTGGCCGCTGCGTCGGGCCAGGCGGCTCGCCAGGCCGCTCAGGATCTGCCAGTCATCCAGCGCCCCGTCCGGGGGGGCGAAGAGCGCCGGGGCGTACTTGACCGTGTTCCGCACCGCGAAGGAGTGGAAGGCGATGCCGAAGTGGTCGGACTCCAGGTGCGAGGTGGGGGGAATCACGAGGTCCGCGTGCGAGCCGGTCGCCGAGATCCACGGGTCCACGCAGAGGACGAAGTCGAGCTCGTCCAGGGCGTCTGCGAGGCCGCGCCCATCCGGCGTCGACAGCACGGGGTTGCCGCCCACCACGATCAGCGCGCGGATCTTCGCCTTGCCGGGCTCCCGCATCTGCTCGGCCATGGCCGAGGCCGGCAGCTCGCCGTTGAACTCCGGCAGCCGGCTCTTCGTCGTGTGCCAACGACCCCAGCTGCCGCTCGGGCCCGCCAGCTTCGTCAGCTTCATCAGGTCCACGGCGGGCTGGGGGAACATCAGGCCGCCGGGCCGATCGAGGCTCCCGGTCACGACGTTGACCGCGTAGACGAGCCAGCTCGCGAGGCCGCCGAAGCGCTGCGTCGCCACCCCGAGCCGCCCGTACAACACCGCCCCGTCCGCGGCGGCGTGGTCCCGGGCCAGCGCCTGGATGGTCTCGGCCGGGATCCCGACCGCCTCCGCGACGCGCGAGGGCGGGTAGCTGGCCGCCGCACGCGCCAGGGCGTCGAGGTTGCGGCTCCAGGAGCGCCAGGCGGCGTCGTGCACCAGGCCCTCGTCGAAGAGCACGTGCAGCAGCGCGAGCAGGAAGAGGGCGTCGCTGCCCGGCCGGATCGCGTGCCAGGCGTCGGCCAGCTCGGCGGTCTCGGTGCGCCGTGGGTCGATGACGATCACGGTGCCGCGGGCCCGGATCTCCTTGATGCGCCGCTTCATGTCGGGCGCGGTCATGATGCTGCCGTTGGACACGGCAGGGTTGCCCCCGAGCACGACGAATCGCGTGCAGCGCTCCAGGTCGGGCACAGGCATGAGCAGCGGGTGCCCGAACATCGTCCAGGCCGCGAACATGTGCGGCACCTGATCCACGCTCGAAGCGGAGAAGCGGTTGCGCGTGTGCAGCGTGTCCCCGAGGACCTGCGCGCCCAGCAGAGCCCGGTAGTTGTGGGCGACCGGGTTGCCCAGGTACATCGCGACGGCGTCGTGCCCGTGCTCCCTCTGCACGGCCGCGATGCGATCCGCCGCGAGGTCGAGCGCGTCGGAGAAGCCCAGCTCCTCCCACCCCTCGGCCCCGGCCCGAACGGGCGCGCGCAGCCGGTCGGGGTCCTCGTGCAGCTCCTGGAGCGCGGTCGCCTTGGGGCAGATGTGCCCGCGGCTCAGGGGGTCGTCGTCGTCGCCTCGGATGGAGAGGACGCGCTCGCCGTCGTGCTCGATGCGCAGCCCGCAGAGGGCTTCGCAGAGGCAGCAGGTTCGGTGGTGGGTCTGGGGGGCGGCCATGCCGGAATATGACACGGCCTCCGCGATCTGAGGCGCCCGGCTACTCGGGGATCGGCTGGAGGAGGATGACGTCCCGCAGCCAGACCGCCCGCTCCTGCAGGCCGAAGCGCAGGGTGTCGATGCTCCAGACGAGCTCGCCCCGGTGGTGGATGTCGATGGCCTCGCCCCAGCTGTCGTCGCGGATGCCGAGGCTGACGAAGGTGGGGCCCGCCGGGTCGAGCACGGGGCCGGGGCGGTAGCTCCAGCGATCCTCGCTGAGTTCCCCCTGGAGCACGCCCTCGCCGGAGGTCAGCTGGAAGGTCGGGGGCGCGACGTCGTAGATGCCCTGGCTCACCGTGAGCGCGCCGCCACCGCTGTGCGCAGCGAAGGTCGCGCTGAGCGGCCAGGTCTCCTGCGCGATCGGCGCACGCCAGTCCATGCCGCGCTCGGGGCTCCAGCTGACGACGTGGCGACCGACGCCGGGATCGTCGCCGCAGGAGTCCGAGGACACGCCCAGCAGGAACTGCCCCTGACCGGCTTCGTCCATCCCCGTGCGCATCGCCCAGGGCCAGAGCGTGCCTTCCACCGCGGCGAGGTCCTCGGGCAGCAGGTCGCGCACGTCGTAGACGGCGCCGGCATCCATGGGGCGGTTGCGGTGGATGAGGCGGAGGCTGTTGAGGCCCTCGCCGTTGTTGGAGCAGTAGCCCTCGCCGCCCCAGAGCACGAGCACGTCGGGGTCTTCGGGCCAGACGCCGACGTGCATCCAGCTGCCGAAGGGGTTCATGGGCAGCAGCACGCCGCTCTCGACGATGCGGACGTGGCCGAGGGCCGGCTCCCAGCGGGCGACCTCGGTCAGGGAGCCGTCGTAGGCGTCGCCGATCCAGGCGTTCCAGCCCATCGACTGCCAGAAGCCGTTCTCGTCGGCGTCGTTCTCGGCCACGTCGCCCCAGGCCTCGGCGACGATGAGGAAGCGGCCCGGCCCCGCGGGGCTGAGGCTGAGGTGGTTGTAGCCGTCGTCCCAGTTCTGGTCGCTGTCGTCCTCGCCCGGCAGGGGGAACTCGGCGATGACCTGGCCTGTGAGGTCCACCACCGCGAGGTGGCCAGGGCAGGGACCGAAGAGCTCGCCCGACTCGGGGTCGGCGCCGTCGCCGTCCCAGGTCTGGCCGGTGCAGTCGTACTCGGTCCAGGCGACGGCGAAGTGCACGTCGGGAAGCTCGGAGGGGTTGAGGATGTCC
>JAJDAI010000013.1 GCA_029261955.1 Deltaproteobacteria bacterium
CATGCGGTTGTTGGTGGTGCGGCCGAAGGTGTGGGTCGGCGCGCGGCCGAAGAGCAGGCGGAAGAAGCCGGGCTCCGGCTCGTCCGGCGCGGTGAAGTGGGGCAGCGGGTCGATGCCCGCGTCCGCCATCTGCTGGCTGTAGAGCTCGATCTTGCCCGACGGCGTGTCGAAGCTCGGCTCCAGGCCGTCCTCGATGTAGATGGGCTCGGGCTCCGCCTCGATGACGCCCGTCTCCTTGAGCTCGCTGAGCTCGATGCCGGCAGGCTCCAGCCGCGCGCTCAGGTAGTCCTCGACGTCGTCCCAGGGGAAGAAGTCGTCCAGGCCGAGCCGGCTGCCCAGCTCCTTCGCGATCCACCAGCCGGGCTTGCTGTCGAACATCGGCTCGACGACGGGCTGGCGCAGCGCGAGGTAGCCCTCGCGGAAGGGCGGGGCGTGCAGATCGTCGTAGCGCTCGAGGTAGGTGGCCTCGGGCAAGACGACGTCGGCCCAGCCGGTGATTTCGGCCGGCAGCACGTCGACGGCGACGACGAGGTCCAGGGCACGCAGCGCCTCCTTCGTGCGCTCGGGCTGCGGCAGCGACTGGAGCAGGTTGGTCCCGTAGACGAACCAGCCCTTGATGTCGTAGGGCGCCTTGTTGCCGGGGATGCTGGCGTCGCGGATGCCGTGGGCCAGGACCTTGCCGGCGAAGGGGTGCACCGTGCCCACGGGCATGTCGGGCGGCCCGGGCGCGGGGCCCGCCTTGGCCGAGCCCTCGAACTTGGGGATCGACATCGCGGTCGGCAGGTAGAAGCCGCCGCGCCGGCCCCAGGTGCCGAGCAGGGCGTTGAGCAGGGCGAGGGCCCGGCTGCGCTGCGTGTCGTCGCCGTACCAGGAGGAGCGCCGGCCGGGGTGCACCAGCGAGGCGGGGCTCGCGCCGGCGATGAAGCGCGCGGTCTCGACGATGAGCTCGGGCTCGATGCCGGTGCGCACCCAGGCCCACTCGGGGGTCTTGTCGGCGAGGTGCGCGGTGAGCTCGGGAAGGCCCACGGCGTACTGGTCGAGGTACTCCGCGTCGTACAGCTTCTCCCGCACGATGACGTGCATCCAGGCCAGGAGCAGCGCGATGTCCGTGCCGGGCTTGATGGGCAGCCAGTAGCGGGCCTTGCCGGCAGCGACGCTGTAACGCGGGTCCACGACGACCAGCTGCGCGCCGGCTTCGATGGCCTCGGCCAGCTCCTGCACCTGGGTGTTGTGCATGTTCTCGCCCAGGTGCGAGCCGATGAGGGTCAGCACGCGGGCGTTGCGGATGTCGGTGCACTCGGGCGAGCCGACCGGGGAGCCGTAGGTCAGCTGGAAGCCGACCTCGCGGGCGCCGCGGCACTGGGCGTAGGAGGGAGCGGTGAGGTTGCCGCTGCCGTAGCCCTTCACGAGGTGCTTGAACCAGGAGCCGCCGTAGCCGTGGGAGAAGAGGGCCAGGGCCTCGGGGCCGTGCTCGGCCTTGAGCGTGAGCATGCGCTCCGCGATCTCGTCGAGCGCGTCGTCCCAGCTCACCTCGGCGAAGACCTGCTCGCCGCGCTTGTCCATGCGGACCAGGGGGGTCTTCAGGCGGTCGGGGTCGTAGAGCAGGCCGGTGCCGGCCGTGCCGCGGGGGCAGAGGCGGCCGCGGGACAGGGGGTGGTCGGGGTTGCCCACGATCTTCGTGACGCGGCCGTCCTGCACGTGGGCGTTGACGCCGCACTTCCAGAAGCAGAGCTCGCAGAAGGTCGAGACGACGCGGTCGCCCTGGGTCTTGGGATCCGGCATCCGGTCGGGGCTGAAGCCCCACAGATCGGTCGCGAGACCGGAGGTGAGCGCGGCGCCTCCTGCGAGGCCTCCGCCGTACTTGATGAATTCGCGCCGGCTCGTCGACATGAAGTGCTCCCGTTGCCCTGGTTCCTGCGAACGCTGCCTGGAAATGCAGCGGGCGTGCCAGGGGGCGTCGGGGCGCGAGAATCATGTGCAAAACGATGGACACCGCCCCGGTTCGGGAGATCGAAGCGCCGAGCAGAAGCAGATCAGGACACCAAACGTGAAACGTTTCGGCGCAACGCTGAAACGTTTCATCGCAGGTCGTTGAAACGTTTCGTTCGGCCGCTCAGCGGGGACCGGGGCAGGGCGTGGTTCCCGCGTGACGCCGCGCGAGTGCGTCGGGCCAGCTGGACCAGATCCCGTCGCTCACGTCCCCGTGGCAAGGCAGGCAGGCGCCCACCTGGAGCACCCGGTCCTGCTCGGCGGAATCCAGGGAGCGCAGGCCCACGCGGGTCCCCTGCCCTGGCGTCGTCGGGTGCAGGCCCACCCAGCCATCCGCTGCGAGGGCCCCGCCGTTGGTGGGCTGAAACGCCACGGACAGGCGACCGCCCGCATCGGCGATGGACAGCTGCCCGCTCCCCAGCCCCAAGGCCCCCGCGGAGCGGTGGCAGGACGCGCAGGCCCGAGCCTGCTCACCGGTCGTGTGCGGCGCCGAGCGGGCGAACAGCCGCCGGTGGGTGCTCGCCTCACCCTGCTGCAGGCTCAGG
>JAJDAI010000121.1 GCA_029261955.1 Deltaproteobacteria bacterium
CCTCGGCACCCTGCCCCAGGCCTGGATCGCGAGCGCCGCGCTGGGCCTCGTCGCCGTCGCCGTGCCGCTCCAGCTCGACAACGAGTGGCTGACCATCGGCTGGGCGCTGGAGGGCGCCGCGGTGCTCCTGCTCTGGAAGCGCCTCGACCACCCCGGGCTCAAGTACTTCGCCCTCGGCCTGTTCGCGGCCGTCTGCGCGCGCCTGCTGCTCAACCCCTACGTCTTCGGCTACGGCGACCGCGGCTCGATGCGCATCCTCAACTGGATCGCCTACACCTACCTCGTGCCCGCCGCGGCGCTCTTCACGGCCAGCAGGATCCTGGGCGCCTTGGAGGTGGAGCGCGCCCGCCCGCGTGAGGCCTCGCTCTACCGCAAGGGCGTGGCGGTGCTGGCGGGGCTGCTGGGTCTCGCGGGCCTCGCGGTCGTCTTCGCCTGGCTGAACCTCGCCGTGGTGGACTGGTTCACCGAAGGCGATCGGCTCACCTTCGACGTCAGCCGCCAGCCGGCGAGGGACCTCGCCTTCTCGCTGGTCTGGGCGATCTACGCGGTCTTCCTCCTGGTCCTCGGCGTCGTGCGGCGCGGCAAGGTGCTGCGCTGGGCGAGCCTGCTCCTGCTCCTGCTGACGCTCGCGAAGGTCTTCCTCTACGACCTCGGCGAGCTGGAGGACCTCTACCGCGTGGCCTCGCTCGTGGGCCTCGCCGTCTCGCTGATCGGGGTGTCGCTCGTGTACCAGCGCTTCGTGTTCCGGGACCCGGAGTGAAGCTCCTCGTCCTGCTGATGGCCACGGCCCTGGCGGCCCCGGCTGACTTCTCCTTCGCGCTCCGCCCGGGCGCGGCGCTGGAGCCCGATGCCTGGAGCCACCAGCACGAGCTGGTCGTGCCCTCGACCAGTTCGGGCCTCTACCGCCTCGCGATCAGCGCCGAAGACGCGGGCCTGCTGCGCGCGGACCGGGGCGACCTGCGGATCGTGGACAGCAAGGACCGCCAGTGGGCCTGGGTCGCCGAAGCGGAGCCCCGGCCGAGGGCGCTGGAGGCGACCCTGCTCGAACCGGAGACGGAGGACGGAGAGACCACGTGGCGCCTGGAGCTGCCCGTCGGCCCGGTGCCGCTCGCTTCGTTGGATCTGGACTTCGACCAGCCCTTCTTCGACCGCAGCTACGAGCTCCTGGGCGGGGCCGACGGGCCGTCGCTGGCGCGGGGCCGCCTCGCCCGCCGCGAGAGGCAGACGGAGGCGGTGTCCGTGGAGCTGGGTGGGGCGCGGGTGCAGCAGGCCTCGCTGGTCGTGCACGACGGGGACGACGCTCCGCTGGTCCTGCAGCGCGCGGTGGCGCAGGTGCAGTCGTGGGCCGTGCTGAGCGTGCTGAAGCCCGGGCGCTACCGCATCCTGGTGGGCAACCCCGAGGCGGAGCAGCCCGAGTACGAGCTGGCGCGGGCCGGGAGCCAGCTCCTCGGCGGCGAGGCGACGCCGCTGACACCGAAGCCGCTCATCGCCAACCCGCAGCACGATCCGCAGCTGCGCGCGGTGAAGCAGCGCGGCCCGACCGTCTTGCTCTGGGCGCTGCTCGGGATCATCGGCGCGGGCCTGGCGGTGGTCACCCTGCGGGCGAGCGGGGCCTCGGGGGAGCCTGAGCCCTGAGCCTCTAGAGCTCCTCGTCGCCCATGGCCTCCAGCTGGGCGTTGAGCTGGAGCCGCTGACGCTCCTGGAGGCCGTGCTCGAGGTCGTGCAGGGCGTCCAGCAGCTCGGCGACGCCCTCGGGCAAGGGCTTGCCTTCGCGCCGCCGATCCGCGAGGTCCTGCAGGGCCTGGGTGGCGGCCCCATCGGCCGCTTCGAGCAGGCCCCGCCGCTCGGCTTCAGCTCGGGACAGGGCGGGTCGCAGATCGAGGGCCCGCTCCAGCGCGGGCAGATCGAGGTCCTCGCGGCTGCCCTCCAGCAGGTTCGCGTGCTCCTGCAGGCGCGCGACCGCCGGCGCAGGCAGCCCGCTCAAGGGCGCGGCGAGGCCGGCGAGCCCCGTCTTCACAAGCTCGCGGCCCAGGGCCTCGTCGCCTTCCGAAGCGGCGCGGCGCAGCCCCTCGATGCGATCGGTGAGGGAGCGGCGGCGAAGCTTCGTGCGGGCCCGGGCGAGGATGGAACGATCACGCCGGAGTTCGGCCAGCTCAGCCTCGGCGCGATCCAGGTCCCGCGCGGCGTCCGCAGCCCGCCGCACCGCCGCCACCTCCGCCCCCGCCTCACGCGCCGCCTGACCGAGGGGGCGCAGCTCGCTGGCGGAGAGCTGATCAGCGAGCAACTCGAGCCCGGGCTCCGACTCGAGCAGGTCCTCGCGCGCCTGCTCGATGGCCGCGGAGCGCACCGCGGCCTGGGAAGCCTCGGCCAGCAGGCGCCCCCGCGTCGACAGGAAGTCCTGCCACTCCTCGGCCCCCGCACCGGCCACCGCGTCGAGCACGGCCTGGCGCGCTGAGTCGATCTGTTCTTCGAGTCCCATGGGGGAACGGTAGCCGCCCGGGCGGAACCCGCGCGCCCTCCGCGAAGGGCGCGGTCGGATATCCTCCGCGCCCGATGCCCTTCGTTCCTGCCCACGATCTGCTCCCCCCCGACTCCACCGGCCCGCTCGCCCTGGTCTGCCACGGCATCCTCGGCTCCCGGCGAAACTGGCGGACCTTCGTCCGACGCCTGGCCCAGGAGCTCCCGGGCTGGCGCTTCGCGCTGGTGGACCACCGGAACCACGGGGAATCGCACGGAGCGCCGCCGCCGCACACGGTCGAAGCCTGCGCCGCCGATCTCGAGGCGCTGATGGGGCAGATCGGGCCCGCCCGAATCGTCGTCGGGCACAGCTTCGGCGGCAAGGTCGCCCTGGCCCTGGCTGCGCGACGCCCGGCGGGGCTCGAGCAGGTCTGGAGCCTGGACGCCGCCCCGGGCCCGCTGCCCGGCGATCCGCGGGACGACCACGAGATCACGGAGGTGCTGGGCACGCTGCGCTCCGTCCCCCTCCCCTTCGCGCGGCGGGCCGACGTGCTCACGACCCTGGAGGCCCACGGCCTGCCTCCCTCGCTCGCGCAGTGGATGACGACCAACCTGCGCCGCGACCCCGACGGCTTCCGCTGGCAGTTCGATCTCGAGGCCGCCGAGGCGATGATCCACGACTACTTCGGCCGGGATCTCTGGGGGCCGGTGGAGGCGACGGACGACCTGGCGCCCGACGTCGAGGTGGTTCGGGCTGCGAACAGCGACCGCTGGGGGCCCGCGACCATCCGACGCTTTCAGCAGCTGCACCCCAGCGCCGCCGGCCGGCTGCACACCCTGCCCGACGCAGGCCACTGGCTGCACGTGGACAACCCCGACGGCCTGCGCGAGCTCCTGCTCGAGCACTGGGTCCGCTGATCAGCCCGCAGCCAGCTCCACGAAGAAGGTCGAGCCCTGCCCCGGCTCCGACTCGACCCCGACCTGGCCGCCCATCGCCTCGACGAGGTGCTTGACGATGGCGAGCCCCAGCCCGGTGCCCCCCGTCTCCCGGGAGCGCCCGCGATCGACCCGGTAGAAGCGCTCGAAGAGCCGCGGCTGCTCCTCCTTCGCCACCCCGACCCCGTCGTCCTGGACCTCGATGCGCACGGTCCCATTCCGGCGGCGCGCGTGGACCTCGACGCGGCCGCCGCTCCGGTTGTAGCGAACGGCGTTCTCCACGAGGTTCAGCAGGATCTGGTCGAGCGCGCCCTCGTCCGCCAGGGCGCGGATGGGCTCGTCGATGCAGCAGTGGACGGTGACGTCGGCCTTGCGGGCCCGCTCACCGAGGCCGTCGACGCAGCGGCGGACCAGGTCGCGGACG
>JAJDAI010001201.1 GCA_029261955.1 Deltaproteobacteria bacterium
GGGACGTGTTGTGCGCCACACCGGCACGAGATTCGCGTTAAGTACGCCGGCGTCATGCCGGCTTCCCCGGCTGCTATCGACCCATCATCGAGCACCAACTGGCCCTGCGGCTCGCTCAACAACTCGGTGCCAGTTTCCGCCCGACTGCGCAGGCGCCTCCGCCTCCCCGCGACGGGGCGCAGCAGCGACATCCCAAAACGCCCCGCACGGGGGGGGGAGTTCGGCACCGACCCTGTCAGTCAGCTGACTCAGCAGGAGCGCCCTCCTCGATCGAGAGAAGTCGCACCGACGCCAACGTCACGAGGTTGATCAAGGTGCGATCCGTTTCGTCGACGACAACTTGTGCGCCGACTCGCCACTCCTCGACGGACTCCCGATCTCTCGGATCAACCACCAGCCGAGCGCCTGAGTCGGTCTCTACCCACTCCGCGCCGGGCCCGACTCTCGCGAGGAAGGGAATGGTCGCAGACGGCGGCCCTGGCTCCGGTGGCAATGATTCGGCCGAAGGGAAGTGCCGGCCCGTCCCCTCCCCGGAGACAGGAGATGCCAGCACGGCCCGCATCCTATCTCGGTTCAGCAGTCGGCCATCCGCGAAGACAAGGCGGGCACCAGGCTTCCAGTCTGAAGCGACGGACAGGTCCGTCGCGGCGATCCTGAAACGGTCACCCGACTCCGTGACCAGAACCTCGCCCTCCAGCAGGGAGAAGACGCTCTCTCGAGGCAGGCCACCCTCAACCTCGTCCGTGAAGCTGAGCCCGCCGACCCGCCCGCAACGCTGTGCGTCTGCCGCAGCCTGCTCTGCCTGTATCCGGCTCAGCGTGAGTTCCACTCCGCCGCCGATCGATAGGCCCGCGCCGACTGCCCCGAGAACTCCACCTCCAATGCCGAGAGCCACTCCCCCACTGAGTCGGTCCTCAAGTCCGTCGAGTTCGGTCGAGCTTGTCGCAACCCCGAACCCAATGCCACCGAGCACGGCACCCAGGACCGCGGAAACCACCCCGCCCCCCAGAGCAGGGCCACCCCGGCTCCGGTGTCGGTCGGACTGCTGCCGATGAACCAGCACCTCAACGCAGGGGTCAGTCTGCGCGTGCGCTGAACGCCCTGCGGCCGGCAGAATCGTGACCACGGAGAGGACCAACATGATTCCTGGCCGACTGATTCGCGTCATCGTCTTCCCCCTCGCTCGCCTGACCGCGCCTACCCTAGCCGCGGCAGCACACCACCGTCGCAGTGAGCCGCGACGCGCGTCACCGCCTGCCCGCGGCCAGAGTTCGCTACATGATGCTCAACGGACTACCGGCCGCTGCGGGCGGGAACTTCCTCTGCGAAGCGGTGTCCGGAACTGTGTCCCCTGTGCGCGCGCACCTGATGGAAGGGCGCCTTTCGCGAGAAGGAGACGGCGGCAATGAAGCATCCGCACCCACACATCGCCGTTCTCATCCTGCTCGTTCTGGCCGGGTGCGCCCACAGTCCGGCGCCGGCTAACACGCAAGAGCCGTCGCACGCGGTGGAAGAACCACCAGGCCTGGTGCTTGAGATCGCGGAGCCCTTCTGGGCCGGATGCGAACTGACTGTCCTCCACGTCTCAGTGCGCAGGTTCGCCACACCCTCCCGCATGCGAGAGTCGCTCGTTCGCGTGTGGGTGACTCCCGATGCGGAGGGGCGGGTCTTCATCCCGGCACTCCCAGGCCCTGCTCCCTCAGGCAGAGAGCAGCCGGGGTTGAGGGCGCCCGGCTCGTATTCGGTTCGGCTCAACGTGCATCCCAGCGGACTATCTACTCGGTCGGCCCCGGTCACTCTTCCGATACCTGGCCCCATCGAGTACCCCGGCGGGCGCATGCTCATACCCGTCGATGGTCGCTGGGAAGCTCGAGGCGCCTGGGTCGGCCCCATCGAGCGCCCTCCGTCCGGCCCGGCCGCCGATTCGGGCATCGAGTTCCGGGTCGGACATCCAGCCTCAGCGCGCTTCCCCTGCCTCGGGGACCACGTGCCGCGATTCGACATCGAGAGTGACCCCACCCAGGTCCAGCCTCGCGAGCGCGACCCATGATCTGCCAAGACCGGCTCAAACCGTTCGACGCTGCACGCAACCGGCCCCCGCGGGTCGTAGCTTCGCCTGGCTGTTGAGAGCCCAGAGCGCGCCGAGCACCGCCTTCCCCGACGAGCTTCCAGTCATCGAGAGCAGCCGGGCTAACGCATCGGCGGCCGTCATGGCCGCCTCCACTGGTTGCAGCCGGTGCGGCGCACAACACTGGATAAACTCCACGGGCTTCGCCCGCAGCGTTTATCCGGGACGTGTTGGACGAAATGCCGCCTTCGGATCGCGTCGTTCCTCGTCGGCCCGCATCCGGCGGGCCTCTGTTTGCTCACTCAGGCTGGAGGCCATGTCTGCCTGGAGTGGTTCTCCGAACCACTCAACGTTCTGCGAGCCATGGGCCCTCAATCCAGGCTCCCGCCGCTTGCCCCGCTACCCTTTCCGCGGCCACCGCGACGGAGGCCGGGAGGTCGCGATGGTCGATGCCCTCAAGCCCAGCGCGCTGGCTCAGAGGCTAGTGGACACCTTGAGGCGGGACGGACCCGCCGCCGCGGAGCGGATCGCTCGTGAGTCCGGGGAGGCGCCTCAACACCTCGTGGAAGCCCTGCTTCCGATGCTCCGCGGCTACGAGGGCGCGGCTCTCGGCGCCTGGCTGCTGGACCTCGCCCCACATCTGGCAGACTCGGTAGTCGCAAGGGCCGCTGCTGTCGCCCAGCCCCAGGTAGCTCGCTACCTACTGCTCCACCTCTGCGAGACTGGTGCGGTAGGCCTGGACACGGTCCTTGGTCTGCTCACCTCCGACAGCCCCACGATTGCAGCCGCAGCAATCGCCTGTCTGGCAGGGTTCCCCTCCCCTGAGAATGCCGCACTCCTCGAGGCGCATTGGGCTGGCCCACATCGCGTAGACGTTGCCCTTGCCTGGGCACGCATGAAGCAGAGCCGCTACACGAATCACATCGTGCGAGCGCTCGCGACGGCGGACGAGGACGCAGCCTTCGATCATCTCACCGTGGCGCTGGAGTCGATGGGTGACTCGACCGCCTCCGCAGAGCTTCGTCGCCTGATGGCAACTGTCTCCCCCAACCGAGTACGTTCTCTCGCGATCACCCTGGAAGCGTTAGACCCTCCGGGGCCCGCCCTGGACTGGCAACACCCCGAGTACACCGAACGCCTGCGACGATGGTGGGCGGACGGAACCCACCCGGAACCAGGGATCGTTGATGTCGAGAGCCACGGCGCCAACATCCTGCATGTGCGCTCCCACGGAACCGGCCGAATCCGGTTCGCCTACCCGGCTCCCTTCCAGAAGGGCAACTGGGCCAGATGGAGCAAGGTCCTCTACGCCGGCGATCGACTCCTCTATCGACTCAGCTCCGACTGCCCCACCTGCGAGACGGTGCTTTCCTGGTGCTCAGCCGACGCCCCCAGGGCCGAGGCCGACGTCGTGGGGAAGACGCTCAGCGACCTCCCCACACTCACGCCCAGCTGCGTTGCAGGACTCGGTCCGCTGCTGCGTCAGCTCGCCTCGGGGCTGTTCCTCACGGCTCTTTGTGAGCTGACCCTCGAACGAGTCGACGCTCAGCAAGCCGTACGGTCTTGGTACTTCCGGCGAATGGAGCATCGACTGCCCGATGATCCAGCCTGGGACGAGGAGTACGACAGCAGCCAGGACACACCGGAGAACTGCTGGCCGCGCACGTCTCACTTTCAACACCCCGAGCGGATCGCCGCGGAGATACCCACCGCCGTCACTCTGCTCCCGACGCAAGACATCGACGTCTTCGACGAGGCCGTGCTTGACGAGCGCAGGCAGGCGATCAGGGACGGAATGCGGCCGGCGGCCGTTGGCATCGGCTGGCTGGAGTCTCGGTGCGTCACCGGTAGCTACTCCGAGTCGTTCTTCCAGGTCGTAGTGCTCGACGGACACCACACCCTCGAGGCCTGGCGCCGCGAGGGCCTCCCAGCCCGAATTGTCCTCCTCTGTCCGCTCAACCGGAGTTGGCCTCACGAGGAGTTGGAGCGGATCCTCGGCCAGCTCACAGTCAAGAGGTCGGGCGACTAGGCCTCCCGGGCTCAGCCCCTCGCGCCACCGTCGCGGAATCTCGAGCACGACGGGTGGCGGGCAACCCCGCTGCGATACTCACCGGCGCGCCGTCGCTCTCACCCACGAGATTGGTGCTCGTCCTCGTGGTCCGCGGGCCCGTCCTGGGCCCGCTCTTGCCTGGAAACAGGCGGCACCTCGTCCAACACTGGGTAAACGCCATGCGCTTCGCGCACAGCGTTTACCCGGGACGTGTTGCCCGAAACCGGCTCCTTCTCAGAGCACCTTCATGTAGCCCTTCCCATACTGGCTTGCTGCTCTTGCAGGGTTGCGGCGCCTTCGCGTCCGTGAGTTCGTGGCTGGCCGCGGGCTCACGGTGGGCCAGGGCGGCGGCGCTCAGCACGGGTCGCTGGAGCTGGGCATCCGGGAGTTCTCCCAGGTGGTTGC
>JAJDAI010001202.1 GCA_029261955.1 Deltaproteobacteria bacterium
ATGTGCGGAGCATTGCCTCCCGAGCGAGGCTGGCGCTGCCTGGGTCAGGGGACGGGCTTACGGTGAGCCGGCTCCTCCCGCCCGCCTTCACCGACGACTGCACGAATGCCATCCAGTACGCCAGCTCGGGACGGGCGGCCAGACGTTCTGGCAGCGCCTACCCCCGCTGAACATGGAGTAGGTACTCCCGTGGGGCCGCTCTCCTCGAACTCCGCAAGTCCGGGCCGGCTGCTCCCTCAGCCTGGCTGTCACCCCGGGGCATCCCTCGTCTCGAGCCGGTACGAGCCCTCGGGGTGGTCGGGGGGCCGTTGCCGCGGGGCGGCGGCTGGGTCGATAGACGGCGTTGGCACACCCTCGGCTCCGTCGGCGCCCGCCCCTGGACTGGCTCTGGTTATGCCGGGACTGGGTGATGGAGAACCACGGACTGGGTGTTCAGTACTGACGGACTGCGTGTTGCCAGACGGTGGCAGCTCAACCGGGTACATCTTGGAAAACGGGCTGGAGAAGGAGTGCGACACCTAGGCAATCCCGCCGCAGCGCCCGGGGGAGCCTCCGTGGTGGGATGCCGGCGAGCGCGCTGGAGCACGTGCGTGCACTGCGTGCGGGCTCTAGAGCGCAGCTGCCCTGCAGAGCCCGTTGTCTCGCAGCCCCCGACTCCGCGGCCTGCGAACCGAACTCACCTCGCTGTCGAGGCAGGCCAGCTCGCGGCTGGCTGGCCAAGGCTCTTGACCGCCCGGCATCCGCGGGGACATGAGGCCGACGGAGAGACGCTCTCGTCAGTCGGAGGGCCCTGGAACGTCGATGTCGATGTAACTGAACTGAGGCGGCGGGGTGAAAGGCTCCGTGAGGCCATCCGCCTCACGGGCCAGCTCGTCCGCGACCTGGGCGAGACGCTTCGGGTCGAGTTGTAGCCGCTGCAGGAGCTCCGGATGCTTCAGAAGCACAGCAAGCCCTATGCCCGTCGCTGCGCCGGCGAAGAAGGGCACGGCTGGATTGCCGCGCTGACTTGGCTCTGACTTCGCTGACTGCCTCACCTCGTCGAGGATCGTCTTGCGCTCCTGGCGGGCCTTCTTCTCGCCGGCTTCGAGGGAGCTGAGCCGGCTATTCAGAGCAGTGATCGCTGCGGCCGGCTCGGGCTCGGGAGACGGGACTCCGAGCCGCTTGCGACGCACAGGGGAGGGGACGGAGGTCGTGGACTGAGCCCGGGGGGCAGTCCTGGCGTGGATCTCGTTCCGAGAGCCATGGCCAGGCTCTTTCTCGGGCCCTCGGCGTGGGATCGCAGGGGCTCGGGGGAGGGGAGCGGCCTGGGCCGGGACAGGGGCCTGCGGGTGGACCGCCGCGGGCAGGTTCAGCCGGGTTGGCCTCCGCCTCGATCCCAGATCGGCCTCGAGCGCTTGTGTGGCGCCGCTCCGTCGGGGCACGCGCAGGTGCTCGGGGCGTTGGTGCACCGCTCGAGCTGGAGGTGTCATCCTGATCAGCCGAGTGTGATCGTCGGGGCTCATCCTCGAAGGAGAAGACCAGGATGGCTGCCCGGACGAAGAGCAAGGTCAACCCGAAGTACAAGACGCGATACAGGGTGCGGAACTGGCGGTCCTACGAGGAGTCGCTCCGGCTACGAGGCGACATCACGGTCTGGTTCGACAACGACGCCATCGCTGGGTGGAGCCCGCCGGCATCCGGCCGCCCCGGCGGTCAACGGGAGTATTCCGACCTCGCGATCCTCACCGCCCTGACCCTGCGCGCGGTGTTCCACCTCGCTCTTCGGCAGACCGAAGGCTTCGTCGCCTCCCTGATCCGGTTGATGGGCCTCGAACTCGAAACTCCCGACCACACGACCCTTTCGCGCCGCAGCAAGACGGTCGCAGTGCCGCCCAGCGTCCGGAGCCACACGGGGCCGCTCCATCTCGTCATCGATTCGACCGGGTTGAAGATCATCGGCGGAGGGCAGTGGAATGCCGACAAGCACGGCGTCTCGAAGGAGCGGCGGCAATGGCGCAAGCTTCACCTCGGGGTCGACCTGGGCGGCTTCATCGTCGTTTCCAGGCTGACCAGCCAGTGCGAGGACGACGGGCGCATCGGCGTTGAGCTACTCGACGAGCTCGACGCTCCTGTCGCCTCATTCCGAGCCGATGGCGCCTACGACACAAGGCCGATCTACGCTGCCCTCGACCGCGTAGGAACTCCCGAAATCGACATCGCGATCCCTCCACGTCGGACGGCGTCGTTGTCGCCGGCCAACCTAAAAGGACCGCCTGACGCCGTTTTGGCCACGATCTAGGGACCACCCTCCGGCCACGATCTAGGGACCGGCCTGGCTGCTCAGAAAGTTGTGGCACACCCACCTCCCAGATGACCTGGGAGGTGTTGTGGCGTTCCGAGAGCTGTCCGTGATTGAAGTACGAGAGATCCTGGGGCGCTGGCAGCGCGGCAGCGGCATCCGCACCGTCGCTGCTCAGCTGGGCGCCGACCGCAAGACCGTCCGGCGGTACGTCGAGGCCGCAAAGGGGCGCGGCCTGTCGCGGGATGCCGACAGCCGCGCCCTCGACGACGACCTCCTCGCCGAGGTGATCGCCGCCGTGCTCCCGGGCGCACCGCCTCAGGCCGGCGCAGCGCGGCAGCTCTGCCGCGATCACCGCGAGCTCATCGAGAGCTGGCTCGATGAGGGCTGCAAGTCGCCGAAAATCACCCGGCTCCTCTACCGACACACCGGCGTGCTCGTGCCGGGCCGGACCCTGCGCCGGTTCATCCAGGAGGAGCTCGCCCAGGACAAGCGGGGCACGGTGCGCATCGTCGCGCCCCCGCCCGGCCAGGTCCTGGAGATCGACTTCATGGAGGTCGGCCGGGTCACCCTCGACGGCGAGGCGGTCAAGCTCCTGGCGCTGGTGTGCGTCGCGACGTTCAGCCGGCATTGCTTCGTATGGCCCTGCCTGTCCCAGGATCGAGAGCACCTGATCGAGGGCCTGGAAGCGGCGTGGTCCTTCTTCGGCGGCGTCTTCCCGGTGGTCGTCTTCGACAACCCGAAGACGGCCGTGCTTCGGGCGTGCGCGCTGGCGCCGAAGATCGCCGACGACATCCTCGAGTACGCGCAGTCGCGCGGCTTCACCCTGGACCTCGCGCGGGTGCGGCGCCCACAGGACAAGCCGAAGGTCGAGCGGACCGTCTCGTACACCCGGTCGGACTGCTTCGCGGGCGAGCGGCTGCTGGACCTGGATCATGCGCGTCGACACGCGGTGGCCTGGTGTCGCGACGTCGCCGGTCAGAGGGTGCACGGCGCGACACGGAAGAAGCCGCTGGAGGTCTTTCTCGCCGACGACCAGCCGCTGCTGCTGCCGGCTCCCGACCAGCCCTACGACACCCCCACCTGGGTCACCCTCAAGGTGGGCCGCGACCACGCCGTCTCCGTGGCGCATGCCCTGTACTCGGTGCCCCATGCGCTGCGCGGGCGGACCCTGCGGATCCGGTACGACCGCCAGACGGTCCGCCTGTACGACAAGGGCGCCGTCGTGAAGGTGCACCCGCGCGTGGCTGCGGGCGAGGCGCGCATCGACCCCGTCGACCTGCCGCCGGGCACCGCGGAGCTCGCGACCCGGGATGCCGAGGGGCTCCAGGCCCGCGCTGCGCGCAGCGGCGAAGCG
>JAJDAI010001203.1 GCA_029261955.1 Deltaproteobacteria bacterium
CCTCAATGTCCTGACCCCCCGGGGAGGGTCAGCTCGGATCCGGCTTCGGCGTCTCCGGGCCGCTCTCGGGCAGGGTCGGCTCTGCGAAGTAGGCGGCCGGCGCCTCGCCGGTCAGGGCGCCCAGGAAGCTCACGATGGAGCCGACCTGGCCGTCGTCCAGCTGCTTGCCGAGCTGGTGCTTCGCCATCAGGCGCACAGCGTCGCCCAGGTCCGCGACGGAGCCGTCGTGGAAGTAGGGGCCCGTCTTCGCGATGTTCCGCAGGGATGGGACCTTGAAGACGAAGGCGTCGGCGTCGTTGCCGGTGACGGCCTTGCGGCCTTCGTCGGCGGTGGCGTAGGCCTCGACCGCGCCCATCTTCTGGTACGTCGATCCGCCGAGCGCGGCGCCGCCGTGGCAGGTGGCGCAGCCGGTGCTGACGAAGAGGTCCAGGCCGTCTTCCTGGACGTCGGTGAGCGCGGTCGCGTCGCCGCCCACGTAGCGGTCGAAGGCCCCCGGGGTCACGAGGCCGCGCTCGAAGGCGCCGATGGCGGTGGCCATGTTGTCGTAGGTGATGGGATCGTCGCCGGGGAAGGACTCGCTGAAGGGCTCGGCGTAGCCGGGGATGGTCTTCAGGACCGCGACGACGGCGTCAGCGGAGGGCATCGCCATCTCGATGGGGTTGAGGACCGGGCCCTTGGCCTGGGCTTCGACCGTCGGCTCGCGACCGTCCCAGAACTGCGCGAGGTGCACGGCGGCGTTGTAGACGGTGGGGGAGTTGCGCCCGCCGCGCTGGCCCTGGTGACCGGGCGAGGTGGCCTCGCCGTCCACGCCGAAGCGATCGAGCTGGTGGCAGGAGTTGCAGGCGATGTCGTGGTTCTTCGACAGGCGCTTGTCGAAGTAGAGCATGCGCCCCAGATCGACCAGCTCCGCGGCCGGCGCCTTCCCGTCA
Organism: Deltaproteobacteria bacterium; assembly: GCA_029261955.1. Classification (GTDB taxonomy): domain Bacteria; phylum Myxococcota_A; class UBA796; order UBA9615; family UBA9615; genus CALCXL01. The sequence goes on from JAJDAI010001203.1 coordinate 930, forward strand.
GCGGTCATCACGGCGGGCAGCTGCCCGAAGAGCGCGACGTGCTTCACCGGCTGGAGCTGGGAGCCCTCGTCGGCAGGCTCAGCGGCAGGCTCGGCGGCGGGCTTGGGGGCAGGGTCGGAGCCGCAGGCGGCCACGAAGGCGAACAGGAAAAGGGTCAACAAACGCATGAGGGCTCCAATGACGGGTCTCCCGGTCCCCCCGGAATCCCTCGACCCTATCGCGCTGCCCGAGGCCGTCCAGACGGCCCCCCAAGGTCCGTAGGAACTCGTGGGATCGGGCACACGTCCCCCGAAACGGGCCGGCCACTCGGACGACCTGACAAGAGAGGGCGAGCAGAACGAGGGAGACGCACGCGATCGTCGGCGCCCCTTCCCGTTATCCTGGGTGGTCTATGGCAAGGGACAGCAGGCGAGTTTCGACGATGAGCGGCACCGGGGGCGGGGAGCGGACCGTCTACGAGTCGGGCGAGATCGTCCGGGCCCTCGACGAGATCATCCGCAAGGCCGTGCAGGCGCGCGCCTCGGACATCCACATCGAGACGAAGGAGGACCGGGTCCGGATCCGCTTCCGCGTCGACGGCGTGATGGCCGAGCAGCCCTACATGCCGCTGGCTGCCGCGGCGCCGCTGTGCAGCCGCATCAAGGTGCTCGCGAAGATGGACATCGCGGAGCGCCGGCAGCCGCAGGACGGCACCTTCAAGTCGGAGCTGGGACGCGGCCGCAAGATCAGCCTGCGCGCGAGCACCTTCCCGGCCTTCGACGGCGAGAAGGTCGTGCTGCGGCTGCTCCAGGCCAACGCGATCATGCCGCTGGACACCCTCGGCCTGGGCCGAGGGCAGGTGCAGACGGTGCGTCAGATGGCGCGGAACACCGGCGGCCTCGTCCTCGTGACCGGGCCCACCGGCTCCGGCAAGACCAGCACGCTCTACTCGATCCTCAGCGAGCTCGACACGTCGCGGCTGAACATCGTGACCCTCGAGGACCCCATCGAGGTCCAGCTCCCCGAGATCACCCAGGGCCAGGTCACGCCGCGCGCGGGCTTCACCTTCGCCAAGGGCCTGCGGGCGATCCTGCGCCAGGACCCCGACGTCATCCTGGTGGGCGAGATGCGGGACGCCGAGACGGCCCAGATCGCCATCCAGGCGAGCCTGACCGGCCACCTCGTGCTGTCGACGATGCACACGAACTCGACGATCTCGACGATCACGCGGCTCATCGACATCGGGCTGGAGCCCTACATCGTCGCCAACGCGCTCGTCGGGCTGCTCGCACAGCGCCTGGTCCGCATGGCCTGCACCAAGTGCGCGCAGTCCTACACGCTCGAGCAGGACGTGACGGCGGAGGTGGGCTTCCCGCTGCCCGAGGGCTCGACCATGCAGCGCGCGGTGGGCTGCGACGCCTGCATGTACACCGGCTTCAAGGGACGGCGGGGCATCTTCGAGACGGTGGAGATCACCGAGCCCATCCAGACCCTCATCAAGCGCAAGGGGGAGGCCCGCGAGTACAAGGCCCTGCTGCGGGAGATGGGCGTGCCCACGCTGCGGCGCGTCGGCATGCGCCAGGCCCTGAAGGGCCGGACGACCGCGTCCGAGGTTCTCCGGGTGACGTGAGCGGGGTACTTTGCTGCCCCCATGACCATTCACCACCGCTCCCTCGACGGCGCACGCGGCGACTTCTCCAGCCCGGGCGTCACCCACAAGTACCCGCCAGACCTCGGCCTCGAGCCGGTCCACATGGAGTTGGACCTCCACCTCGACATCCCTGGGCGCACCGCGAAGGGCGAGGTCACGCACACGCTGACCGTCCGGGACCCTCGCGAGCGCCGGATCACGCTGCACGCGGTGGACTTCGACGAGCTCGAGGTGGTCGATCCCGACGGCGGCGAGCTGGAGTTCGACTACGACGGCGACCGCATCGAGGTGGTCTGGGCCGAGGCCCCCGAAGGCCGCGAGTCCCGCCGGGTCACGGTGCGCTGGACGGTCGAGGACCCAATCACGGGCTTGCTGTTCTCGGCTCCCGACGACGAGCACCCGGACGCCCCGCTCTTCGCGGTCACCGACCACGAGACCGAGCGCGCGCGCCACTGGCTGCCCTGCCTGGACCACCCCCAGGTGCGCACGAGCCTCGACATCTCGATCCACGCGGACGCGGCGCTGACGGCCCTGGCGAACGGCGCCGAGGTGAAGACGACGAAGCACCGCGACGGCACGCGCACGACGCGCTGGGTCCTGGAGCAGCGCTGCCCCAGCTACCTGATCTGCCTCGCAGTCGGCGACTTCGTGCGCGCGGACGGCGGCGAGGTGGACGGCAAGCCCATCGCGTTCTTCGCCCCGAAGAACTTCAGCGAGGAGGATCTGCTGCGGACCTTCGCGCCCACAGCGCCGATGCTCGTCTGGCTGCAGGAGCGGCTGGCCTGCAAGCTCCCCTACCCGAAGTACTTCCAGTTCGCGGTGCCCGAGATCGGCGGCGCGATGGAGAACATCTCCCTCGTCTCCTGGGACGACCGCTGGATCGCGGACGAGCGCCTGCACGCGGAGCGCGGCTGGCTCATCGACCTGATCAACGTGCACGAGATGGCGCACAGCTGGTTCGGCGACGCGATCGTCTGCCGCGACTTCTCGCACGTGTGGCTGAAGGAGAGCTGGGCCACCTACATCGAGTCGGTGTGGCTGGAGGAGACCGAGGGCGTCGACTCGATGCACTACCAGCTGCACGACGAGCTGCGCGCCTACCGCTCGGAGGCCGACCAGAACTACGTGCGCCCCATCGTGACCCGCGAGTTCGACAGCTCCTGGGACATGTTCGACCGCCACCTCTACCCCGGCGGCGCGGTGCGGCTGCACCTGCTGCGGACCGAGCTGGGCGACGACGCCTTCTGGGCCGGCGTGCGGGACTACGTGGCCCGCTTCTGCGGCGAGGTCGCCGAGACGGACGACTTCCGCCGCTGCCTGGAGCGCGCCAGCGGCCGCTCCCTGGCCCGCTTCTTCGACGAGTGGTTCCGCTCCCCCGGCTACCCGAAGCTGAAGTGCAGCTTCTCCTTCGACCGGCGGGGCTCCGAGGCCTGGCTCAAGATCGAGCAGACCCAGGTGGATCCCAAGACCGGCGTGGGCCTGTTCCACTTCGACCTCGACGTCGCGGTGGAGGTCGAGGAGGGGCACTGGGAGCGCGGCACCCTGACCGTGGACGACGCCAGCGCCTCGCTGCTGCTGCCGCTGCGCAAGCGACCGCTCCAGGTGATCCTCGATCCCGAGGGCAAGGTCCCCTGCTCCATCGAGTTCCAGCCCGGCGCGGAGATGCTCCGGCGCTCGCTGCGGCACTGCCCCTGGGTTCCGGGCCGCATCCAGGCCACGAAGTCGCTGCTTCGCTCCGCGCGACGCAAGAACGTGCGCGCGGTGCGCGATGCCTACAAGACCGAGCAGGTCTGGGGCGTGCGCGTCGTGATGGCGCGGGCCCTCGGCGGCGCAGGCACGGCCGACGCCCTCGATGCCCTGACCAAGCTGCTGGGCACGGAGCAGGACCCGCGGGTGATGGCGACGCTCTGCGACGCGCTGGCCCGCTACCGGGACCCCGCCGTGGCCCAGGCCCTGACGAGCTGGCTGGGCTCTGAGCGGCCCTACCTGGCGACGGCCCAGGCCCTCAAGGCGCTGGGAGCCCAACGCGGTGAAGACCACCTGGCGACGCTGCGCGAGGCCGCCGACGACGAGTCCTGGTGGGGCTGGGTACGCCGCGGCGCGCTGGCCGGGCTGGCCGAGACGCGTTCACCGGCCGTGCTGGGCGAGCTGGCCGAGGCCACCCGGAAGGGGCCGACGCAGGTCCGCTGGATGGCGGGCCAGGCCCTCGGTGAGTGCGCGCGCTGGCAGACGGAGCCCCTGCGGGCCCAGGCCCTGGAGGCGCTCGTCGACCTGAGCCGCGACCGCTGCTACCCGCTGCGACGCGCCTCTGCGCAGGCGATCAAGCTGCTCGGGGATCCGGCCGCGGCGCCACACCTGTCGAAGCTGGCGAAGACCCTCGCCGCGCAGGACGTGCCCGCAGTCCATCGAATCGCCGCAAAGCTGCGCAAGCGCGAGCTCGCCGCGGCGAAGACGCTCGGCGGCCAGATCGACAAGCTCGAGGAGCAGGTGCGCACCATGCGCAAGCGCCTGGAGACGCTGGAGGCGCGCGCGGCGAAGAAGTAGGGCTCAGCTCTCCTTGCGCACGAGCACGCGGAGCCGACGAAGGAGCTCGGCCAGGCGGAAGGGCTTGCCCAAGAACGCGATGTCGTCCTCCAGGACCCCGGTCGGGCCGAGGATCTCCTCGGAGTAGCCCGACATGAAGAGGGTGCGCACGTTCGGGCAGAGCTTCCGCACCTCGACCGCCAGCTCGACGCCGTTCATCTCAGGCATGCGCACGTCGGTCAGCAGGACATCGGGCACGATCCCCTCGTCCTCGACCCGGCGGAGCGCCTCCAGCGCGCCCCCGGCGGAGTACACGTCGAAGCCAGCCATGCGCAGGCCCTGCTCGACGACCTGCCGCACGGGCGCCTCGTCGTCGACCACCAGGATGCTGCCGGCGCCCGCGAGCAGCGACTCCATGCTCAGACTGGACGTGACCGCGGCGGCCTCCTCCTGCTCGCGAGCCGGGAAGAACACAGCGACCCGCGTCCCGCGGCCGGGCTCGGAGCGCAGCAGCAGGTAGCCCTCGGCCTTCGCGACGATGTCCCCCACCGTCGGCATGCCGAGCCCCAGCCCCTTGCCCACCGGCTTGGTCGTGAAGAAGGGCTCGAAGACGCGATCCGCGACCTCCTGGGGCATGCCGCAGCCGTCGTCCTCGACCGCGAGCTCGACGTAGCGGCCGGGGGGGATGTCGGGCGGGGTGTTGGGATCGCCGGGCCCGACGGCGCGCAGCCGCGACGTGACGCGAACCGTGCCGCGCTCGCCGATCGCGTCGCGGCCGTTGATCACCAGGTTCATCAGGACCTGCTCGAGCTGGATGGGGTCCAGCATCACGGGCGCGGCCCCCTCCTGGAGCGCGAGCACGAGCCGCACGTCCTCGCCGCAGAGCTGCCCGAGCATGCGCTCGAAGCGGCGGGTGCGGTCGTTGAGGTCGAGGATGCGCGGCGTGACCACCTGCTGACGCGAGAAGGCCAGGAGCTGGCGCGCGACGCCGGCGGCGCGATCCACGGCCTCCGCGATCGCGTCCACGGGCTCGGACGCCGGGTGGTCGGGCCCCACCTCCTCGCGGAGCAGGTCGAGGTTGCCGAGCATCGCCGTGAGCAGGTTGTTGAAGTCGTGGCTCACGCCGCCTGCGAGGCGCCCGACGACGCCCATCTTCTGGGCTTGCAGCAGCTGGGACTGGAGCGAGCGGCGGTCCGTGATGTCCCGCAGCGAGGCCAAGACGGCCGGCGCGCCGTTCCACTGGGTGTCGACCACGCGCGTCTCGACGACGATGGACGGGTCGGCTTCGGCGACGAGGTTGTGGGGGCGAAGCTCGCTCTGGTCCCCGGCCGAGAGCGGCAGCCTG
>JAJDAI010001204.1 GCA_029261955.1 Deltaproteobacteria bacterium
GGGCGGCATCATCGGGGTGGACCGAGCTGGCTTCGGTTGGGGACTCGCGACCCGGGGTATGGGGCGCGCCGTCTGGCGTGATGGCATGGACGAGCCGGCCGTGGCGATCTGGCCGGGCGACGATTGGGATCGCGCCGTGAGCGCGTGAGTCGATGCCCTTCTTCGGTGATCCCAGCGACCTGTCTCCCTCGATTCCCTGGCTCGGCCCGGCCTGGAACGAGGGCTCCGCTGCCATCCGCAAGACGCTGAAGCGGGCGAAGACGGCGCGGCGCATCGACCCGGGCAGGCGGCTCAAGATCCCCTTCGAGGACATCCGGCTGAGCACGGACGACGGGGTCTCGCTCGCCGCCTGGTACGTGCCGGGCGAAGGCGATCTGGCGGTGGTGCTGCACCACCACTACGGCGGGCAGAAGGCGACGGTCTTGCCCTGGCTCGCCTTCTTCCACTCCCTGGGCCTGCCGGCCCTGGCCTTCGATGCCCGGGGGCACGCCGCCTCGGACTCGGCACCCAGGGGACGCGGCTCCTTCGTGAGGCGCGCGGCGGACGTGAAGGCCGCGTGCGAGGAGCTGCGGGCCCGGGGGCATCGGCAGATCCTCGGCTTCGGCCAGAGCCAGGGGGCGGCGTCGCTCGCCATCGGCCTGGCGGGGCGCCCCGACGTGGTGGGCCTGATCCTCGACTCGGGGCCGGCTCCGGAGATGGGGACCGCCGCCTGGGGGCTGGCCGGCAACATGCTCGGGCGACGGGGCAAGGAGGCCCCCGCGGTGCGCGGCCTGCTCGCGGCGCGCATCCTCCCGGGCACGCACCCGGTGCGCTACCTGGGCGCGCTCTGGCTCGCGCTGGGGCGCCTCCGTGCGGTGCCCCTGCTCTGGATCCACGGTGGCCGCGACGACGTCATCGATCGCCGCTGGAGCGCGGTCTGGTTCCGCGCCCTGGGGGGGAGCCGATGGCAGGCGGTGGACGTGCCCGAGGCGGATCACGTGCGCACGCTGCCGGTCGGCGGTCAGCCGCTCGAAGAGGCGATCCGGGACTTTGTGGGCTCGCTGCGGCGTTGAGGCGGCGATTGAGGCGCTCGCGGGCACGGGCTTGCCCTCGACCCTACAATAGCCCGCTGGCCCCTCGCCCAGAGGTCACAGGAAGGATGGACTGGATGTCGATCGCAGCCCGCACGGCGCTGACGTTGCTGCTCGCTTTGACCCTGCTGCCCCTGTCGGCGGCGGAGGCGGGCAAGGGACGAAAGGCGAAGAAGGGCACCGATGTCCTGCGCGCCGACCGCGTGGTCGCAGAAGCCGAGCAGCTGCGTGATCGCGGCGACCTCTCGGCGGCGGTGACGATGCTCCAGGGCGAGATCGCGGCGCACCCGGCCAACATCGGCGCCCACCGGCTCTACCAGCAGCTCGCGGCCCTTGGGCGTCGCAGCGGCATCCTGGTGGAGGCCGAGTACCGGCACTGGCTCAACGAGAAGCCCGAGGACGCGCTGCGCCAGCTGCTGCACGCGGCCGCGCTGATGACGCTGGCTGCGGTGGAGCCCGGGCGCGCCGACGAAGCCATGCTGCGGCAGATCGAGAAGCAGGTCGCGACGGCGGAGGCGGACCGCGCCCTCGTGGCCGAAGCGCGCTACGTGGCCGCGGACCTGGCGGGCTCCATGAACGAGCTGCCCGACGCCGAGCAGCGGCTCCGCGAAGCGCTGGAGATCGAGCCCAAGCACCCCGCGGTGCGCGCGGACCTGACCCTGCTCCTGGCCGCCCGCATGGCCTGGGACGAGTCCACCGAGTCCTGCCTGAAGCTCATCGACCTCGCCCCCTGGCGCCTGGAGGCCTGCACCCCGCTGATCTCCCGCAAGTCCTCCGAGCGCGCTGCACCGCCGGAGCAGCAGAACCGCATCGCGGAGCGGATGGAGACCCTCGAGGACGAGCTCACGGACGACGTGCTCTCGCTTCAGGCCCTGGAGGCCTTCTACCGGGCCGTCGGCGAGAAGAAGGGGGCGCGCAAGCTCGAGGCGCGCCTCCAGAAGCTCCAGCCCGGCTGGACCGCGCCGCTGCGCCGCAACCCCTACATCGCGCCCCTGCCCGGCGGCGAGCTCACGGAGCACGAGGTCGACCACCTGGAGCGGCTCAGCGAGCTGCACGACAAGGTGGGCGACGACCCCTGGGTCCGCGTGACCCTGCTGCGTGAGTTCCTGAAGTCGCTGCCCGAGGACGTGGTCCGCATCCGCGCCATGACCCACCGTGAGCTGGCCTACGCCCTGCGCGACGAGGCCGTCATGGACCGGGACGCCAGCCGCGCGTCCATCGGCGCCGCCATGAAGCTCCGCCCCGACGACGCCTCGATCCTCAACGAGTGGGCCTACATGTCGGCCCTGGACAAGGTGGACCTGCCCGAGGCCCTCGCCGCCGTGGACCGCGCGATGCAGCTGTCCCTCGACGAGCCCTGGAGCCCCCTGGAGATCGATCCCGGCGAGCCCTTCGCCCAGTGGGAGGTCGAGCGCGGCGAGTCCATCGGCGCCTACATCGACACCCGCGGCTGGGTGCTCTACCAGCTCGGTCGGCACGAGGAGTCGGTGCGGGACCTGGAGATGGCGGCGCTGCTCACATCGGACGGGACGGTGCAGGGCCACCTCGGCCGGGCCCGCTACGCGGTGGGCAACGACGCCGGCGCTTTCCCCGCGCTCATCCGCGGTCTCGCGCTGGGCTGCGAGGACAAGGACGAGGTCGAGCAGCTCGCCCAGCACCTCTACGAGAAGTTGCACGTGGTGCCCGGCGGCCTGCCGAGCCTCGTGGATGCGGCGCGCAAGGCCTTGGAGGAGGAGCTCTACCGGGCGACTCACGAGTTCGAGCTGTCCGACCGTGGCGAGCCGACCGATGAGCGAACCGTGCCCCGTCGGACCGAGCACCCGCTGATCGGGAGCCTCGCGCCGGGCTTCGGCTCGCAGACCCTCGCTGGTGGCTCGCTGGACCTGGACCAGATGCGCGGCAAGGTCGTGGTCGTGGACTTCTGGGCGACCTGGTGCCAGCCCTGCGTCGAGGCCATGCCCGCGGTGGACGCCATGAGCCGGGCCTTCGAGGCGAAGGACGTGATCTTCGTCGCGCTGTCGGTCGACGACAGCGAGTCGCTCGTGCGTGAGTTCTGGGACTTCCCGAACTCACCCATCCAGGTCGGCATGGCCGGAGCCGGTGTCGCGGACGCCTGGCGCGTGGCCGGCATCCCCGCGACCTTCGTGGTCGACAAGGAGGGGCGGGTGGCCTACCACCACGCCGGCTTCGACGCGACGACGGCCGAGGCGCTCACGCGCATGGTGGTGGATCTGCTGGCGAAGTAGCGCAGCTGCGCTCAGGTGACGACGAGCTTGCCGTCCGCTGCGAGCTTCAGGAAGCTCGCGTGGCCCATGAGGGCGTCGCACATCTCCAGCTTCTCGGGCGGCAGGTGGAGCAGCTTGACCGAGGTCGTGCAGCCGTAGACGCGTACCTTGTCCCCGCCCAGCTCACGCGCCTCTTCGAAGAGCTCGTCCAGGTCCGGGATGCGGCCGGCGTCGATGCCCTTGATGTACTTCTCACGCACGATGGGCGTCGAGATCGTGACCTCGGCCTCGGCCATCTCCTCGTGCACGTAGCGCCAGAGCACGCCGTAGGTGAGGTAGACGTGAGCTTCCCAGCCCATGCTCACGGCGGTGCTCACGAGCCCGACCATGGTGTGGATCTGCTCGTAGGTGTCGCCCTTGGCGTACACGCAGAGCCGGGGACTCACTGGTCCGCCTTCCACTCTTCGAGCCAGATCATCTGGATGCCCTCCAGCGTCTTCTCGGAGCTGCCCTTGGGGTCGTCGTCGAAGTCGGCCAGGGCGACCACCAGCTCGTGCAGCTTCACGAACGAGAGCGTGAGCGGGTCGATGTCTTCGTGCTCTTCGTAGAGCTGCTC
>JAJDAI010001205.1 GCA_029261955.1 Deltaproteobacteria bacterium
GTTGCCCGAGCTGCTGTCGAGGATCGTCATGCCCGGCTTGAGGATCCCGCGGCGCTGCGCGTCGAGGACCATGGACAGCGCCGGCCGGTCCTTGACGCTGCCGCCGGGGTTGCAGCCCTCGAGCTTCGCCCAGATCTGCACGTTCGGGTTCACGGCCGGATACGGCACCGACTTGAGGCGGACGAGCGGCGTGTCTCCGACGCGAGCGAGCAGGCCTTCAGCCCCCTCGAAGGGGTGCGGCTGGTCGTCGATCGGTGCGGTGGAGATGGCCTGGTTGCCCACGTTCTGCGGTCCTGGTGCGCCGGGTCGGTCCACGACGGCGCACAGATATAGCCACGCCTCGGGGGGATCGCTAGAGGGCGGCTTCGGACCGACCGCCCCGCATTCCCCTACGATCCCGCGGTGTCCCCCCGCCCTGCTCCGCTCGCCGCACTCGACGGCGGCCTGTTCGCCTTCCTCGTCCTGCTCGGCCTCTTCGGCTGGGTGATGGTGTTGAACGTGGGCGCAGCGCTCTACGCGGGCATCGTCATGTACGGCCACGAGGGCGAGCAGCCCGACATCATGGACATCCTCTTCGACCCCGTGGTCCTCGGCACGGCGACGACGATCCAGCTGCTCGGTTTCGTCGCCCTGGCGGTGGGCTTCAGCCGACTGCGGGGCAGGCCGATCCCCCTCGCGAAGCCCGGCGCGGCCTTGCTCGTCGCCTTGCTCGCCGGCGCTGCGGTGGGGCCCGCGGCGTCCTTTCTGGCCGAGCACCTGGCCAGCCTCGGCGGCCTGTTCAGCGCCGAGCACCTCAGCAAGCTGAGCGAATCCATCGCCACCGCCGGCCCCCTCGGGCGCGGGCTGCTGCTGCTCGCCGTGTGTGTGCTCGCCCCGCTCGGCGAGGAGCTGGTCTTCCGCGGTGTGCTCTGGGACGCGCTTCAGGACAAGCTGCCGCCGCTCGCGGTCTGGCTCGTCACCTCGGCGATCTTCGCGGCCTACCACCTCGACCCGCTGCACGTGATCTCGCTGGCGCCCACGGCCCTGATGCTGGGCTGGATGCGCTACGCCACCGGCTCGGTCGTGCCCGCGATCGCCGCGCACTTCGTCAACAACGCGATGGGTGTGACCTGGATCTTCGTGCTCGGCTTCGAGGCCGAGCAGGTCGTCACGGGGCCCATGGCGGCCGGCTCGGCGTTCGCCTCCGCGCTGCTCTGCTGGGGCGTCTGGCGGCTCGGAACACGCCCCCTTTCAGACTGATAGGATCCAGACATCGAGGTGTATCGACCAGCGATCGTCGCCGGACGCTACCGGGTGAGCGAAGTCCTTCGCCGCTCCAGCCAACGCGACGTGGTAGCCGCACTGGACGTCCGGGGGGACTGTGAAGTCGTCCTGAAGCGTCTGCGTGCGCCCGACCGCAACGCCATCCGGCGTCTGCGCAGCGTCGAGCTTTCCTACGAGAAGATCGACCACCCGAACGTCATGCACGTCGTGGAGCTGCTCCAGACGCGCACCGACGCCTGGCTCGTGTCCAACCGCGTGCGCGGCCGCGAGCTGCTGGCCTGGTGGAGTCGTCTGCCCCTGCACGCCACGTCGCGCTTCGAAGACCGCTGGCGCTACCTGTCCCCGGTCCTCTCGGGCCTGCTCGACGGCCTCGACGCCATCCACCAGGCGAGCGTGGCCCACCTGGACATCAAGCCCGCCAACATCGTGGTCGACGGCGCCGGCCGCCCCACGCTCGTCGGCACCGGCTTCGCCGAACCGAGCGAGGACGGCATCGACCTGGCTGACGACCTGGACGCGCGCTCCGGCTTCCGCGCCCCCGAGCTGCTCGATGGCTTCGCCGTCAGCCGCCTGGCGGACCAGTTCTCGCTCGGGGCGGTGCTCTACCTGCTGCTCACCGGCCGCCGCGCGCTGGCCGGTCGCAACGACGCCGAGCTCAAGCACGCCTACGAGGTGGGTCGGGTCCAGCCGCTGCGCGAGTGGCGGCCCGAGACGCCGGTCGACATCGAGGACATCGTCCTTCGGATGATGGACTGGGACCCGGAGAAGCGCTTCGCCAACGTGACCGAGGTGCGCGCCGCCTTCGGCCACATGCTCCAGCCCGCGCCCCAGGGTGCCGTGGCCGAGTGGCTGGTCCCGCCGGCTCCCTTCGTGGGGCGGCAGTCGTTGGTGGGCTTCTTCCGCAAGCGGCTCCTGGATCTGAAGCTGGGGCAGCCCAGCGTGGTCCGGCTCGAGGGCCCCGCGGGCTCCGGCAAGACCCGGCTGCTGATCGAGTGGGCGCGGCAGGCAGCGGACGACCCGAGCCTCAACGTGCACCGCGCCTCGTGCTTGCCGAACTCGCCCCGCGCTGTGCTCTCCGGCTGGTTCGAGCCCCCCTCCTGCGACCCCAGCCAGGCTCCGCCGAAGGACCTCGTGGACCAGGCGCTCGCCCGGCTGAAGGGCCCGACCGTCCTGCTCTTGGATGACCTGGACGACCTGGACTCCAGCGCCTGGGCGCGGGTTCTGCGGGCAGCTGCGAGCGCGGCCGAGGGCCGGTCGAACCTGCTGATCGTGCTGGCTGCTCGCTCCTTGCCCGACACGTCGTCGATGATCGAGTCGGACAACGTGCGCGTCTTCAGCGCGGGCCTGCCGCCGTTCCGGCTGTCCGCCGTCATCGACCTGCTGCGGCCCGAGAGCGACGACCCCGAAGACGAGGAGATCCGCGACTCGGCCGCCGAGAACCTGCACACCGAGGCCGAGGGCCTGCCGGGCGCGCTCGTGCGCGTCTTGTTGAGGGAGCAGCGCGGCGGTCGGCTGCTGCGCACCGGGCGGCACTGGGTTCCGCGTCTGGGCGGGGACCTCGTGGCCCCCAAGGCCGTGCCTCCCCTGGCTCCGCACGTCTGGGCCTGGATGAACGCCCTGGGCGAGCCCATCGAGGTGCAGCTCCTGATGACCTGTCTGCCCCTTCCGCCGGCTGCGGTCCGCGAGACCCTGCTCTGGGGCGCCAACGAGGGGCAGCTCACCTTCCGTCTGCGCGGCGGGCGCTGGTACGTCACGGGTGGTGCTGCCGCCGCGTCCACGAGCATCGAGCTGTACTCGGTGCGCGAGACCCACGGCCGCGTGGCCCGGTGGCTGCGCAACAACGGGGACTCGAGCGGGCTGGCCGCCGAGCGCGAGGCGGAGCACTGGCGCCAGGCGGGCGAGCTGAGCGAAGCCGCGAACGCCTACGAGACCGCCGCCCGGGCCTCCGCGTCCATCGGGGCCAACTCGGACTCGCGCCGGCTGGCGAACCTCGCCGCGACCTTCCGCCGCGTGCGCTGAATTCAGTCGCAGGCTTCTCCGCGGGGCCGCACCCGCACCGCCTGATCGAAGATCGAATCGAGCGCGGGGGTCGCGTCGCCTTCGCTGAGAACGACCTCCTCGAGCTCCTCTGCCGGCTCGCCCGTGGCTCGCTCGCGGATCGTCGTCCAGCGCTGCATCGCCTGGTCGAGCTCCGCGCGCTGCTGCTCCGCCTGCTTCTCGTAGCGCATCGCCCGAACGTCGGCCTCCATCTGCTGCCGCCGGAGCATGTCGACGTAGCGACCGCGCTCCACGTCGAGCTCGCTGCGCAGGCGGGCGTCGAGCTCCGCGTCGGCTGACAGGGCCTCGAAGACCTCGGGGTCGGCGACCTGGGGCACGCGCGCGGCGGGGGGCCGCATGGCGAGGGCCTCCGGCTCGACCCGGATCGGGGCGAGGGGCTCCGGGGAAGGCTCGACCGGCGCGCGGGGCTCGGGGGATGCGATGAGCGTGGGCTTCGCGATGGGCTGGGGCACGGGCTCCGCTCGCTGGGTGGGGGCCGCCTGGGTCTTCGCCCGCTCCGTGCGGTTCACGCTCCGCTTGGGAGCCGGGGCGCTCATCCCGGCCCGCAGGGGCTGCCGCTTCGGTGCCTGGGCGCGCTCGGGCACGACCACGCCGGCGCGCGGGGCCGGCTCCGCGCGGGTGACGGGCTCGGCCACCCGAAGCTCCTCGGCGAGCTCCTGCAGCGGCGCAGCCAGCGACGCCAGGTTCGTGGACTCCATGAGGGCGCCGGGGCCACCGGGCCAGGCCAGGGCGGTCCCCGCGAGCAGCGCGGCGGCCACCACCCCGAATGCATGGCGGCGGTTGCGGCGGGTCTGGGCTGTCGGCCACTCAACCTCCTCGCCAACCAGGTCGGTGCTCGTGTCCCGGGTGATGGCGAGTGGCGTCAGCGGCACCGGCATCGCCTCGGCGAGCGGGCTGCGCTCGGCTGCGGGCACGGGGCCGGTCCCGAGGATGAGCGTGGGGCCGGACTCGGCGGGGCTCTCCCGCGGAACGAGGGCGTCCAACGCGTCGTCGTCCCCGGGCAGGTCCTGGTGCGAGACGAGGGTGGGGGGCGAGAAGGCCGGCAGGTTGCGCGGCGCCAGCTCGGCCGGGTTGGCGCCGAGGCGCATGGCGGCGGTCGCCATGTCGATTCGCGCCGCGGCGTCGGGGTGCATGAGCGCGTCGATGACCTCGTCGAGCAGCGCGACGGTCTCGGGATCCTCGGACACGAGCCAGGCCAGGCGCGGGCGCTTCGCTGGATCCCAGTCGCGGTTGCGGAACTCGTCCCAGTCGACCAGGTCCTCCCGCCGGTGCAGCGGCTCACCGCTGACGACGAAGTGCAGCAGGGCTCCCAGCGCGAAGCAGTCCGCCGCGGGACCGACGCCGCGCTCGCCGCGCACCTGCTCGGGAGCCGCGTACTCCGGCGTGCCGATGAAGGCGCCGGTGCGGGTCAGGTCGGGCATGGGCCGGGGGCTGTTGAAGATGCGCGCGATGCCGAAGTCGGCGATGCGGGCGTGCAGGACCTCGGGGTCGTCGCTCTGGAGCAGCACGTTCGCGGGCTTGAGGTCCCGGTGCACGATGCCGCCGGCGTGCACGTAGTCCAGGGCCAGGGCCATCTGGCGTCCGAGCCGCATGCCGCCCTTCGGGGAGACGCGCCCGTGGCTGCGCACGAAGCCGTCGAGGCTGCCGCCGGGCATGTGCCGGGTGACGAGGTAGGCGTGGCCGTTGCCAACGAGGTTCAGGGCCCGGAAGGGCACGACGTGGGGGTGGCTGAGCAGCTCGAGGACCTCGCCCTCGATGGCCAGGCGGTTGGCGAGCACCCCGTTGCGCCGGTCGGCGTGCAGGACCTTGACCGCCACCGTCTCGCCGCGCACCTCGTCGATGCAGCGGTAGGTGATGCCCGCGCCCCCCGCGCCGAGGATCTCCTCCACGCGGTAGCGGTCGTCGATGCGGTCGGCGAAGGACAGGAAGGCGGGCCAGCCGTCTTCGGGGCGGGTCCGCGTGCAGGTCGGTCGGGCGCAGATGCGGGGGTCTTCGAACGAGCCGAAAGCCTGGAGGCAACGGCTGCAATAGCGTCTGGCCACGGTCGCGCTCCCTTCCGCTGGAGGTGCCCAAGAGCAGGGCACACGCTCATCCGCGCACTACCTGGACGCCTGAGCGTGGGCGCCTATTCACGGGATCGCAAAATAAAGTTCGCGACGATATGCCGCAGTCGATCGATCGTGGTCGAGATCGGGTTCTGTGGTAGGAGATTGCCGTCTTGGACCGATCGCAAGACTTCGGAGAGATCGATGCGTCACTTGATTGCCCTGTTCGCCGCCACGCTCCTCGTCGCCTGCTCGCAGGGCGAAGTCGAGGTCGCTTCCCCGAACCCCGAAGGGGTCGAGCCCGTCCCGACCGAGGCTGATCCCATCGGCACGGAGTCCGGTGGCGCCGCGAAGGCTGCGTCCGAGATCGCCTGGAACCACTTCGGCGCCGAGTTCACGCTGACCGATTCGGTCAAGGCCGCCGACTTCATCCCGCACGCCGCCAGCTACGCCGACAAGGAGATCCTCCTCGAGGGCACGGTCGTCGACGTCTGCCAGAAGGCCGGCTGCTGGATGGTCATCAGCGACGGCACCAACACCGTGCGCGTGACCGTGAAGGAGCACGGCTTCTCCGTGGCGAAGGACGGCACCGGCTCCTGGGCCCGCATCCAGGGCGTGGTCAAGCAGGCCGCGCCGGACGAGGCGACCACCGAGCACCTGCTGTCCGAGAGCAACCGCCCCGAGCTGGCGCCCGAGACGAAGGGCCAGGACATCTCCATCGAGGCCACCGCCGTCGCCTTCCAGATCAAGTCATGAAGTCGCGGGCGTCGATCGAGACGCCCGACAGGCCCATCGACCGGGCCTCCTCACTCAGCAGGTAGAGCAGCGCTGGAACCACGTCTTCGGGCGTGGGCAGCGTCATGGGGTCCTCGTCCGGCTTGGCCGAGGCGCGCATCGCCGTGCGCGTCCCGCCTGGGTTGAGGGCGTTGACCGCGAGGCCCTCGCCCCGCTGCTCGTCGGCCCAGACCTGCGTCAGGCCCTCGATGGCGAACTTGCTGGCTGCGTACGCGCCCCAGGTCGCGCGGCCGGTGCGACCCACCCCCGAGCTCAGGTTGACGATCACCGAGCCCGGGGCGGACCGCTGCAGCGCGGGCAGCAGCGCCTGTGTCACGCGAAATACCCCGTCGACGTTGATGCGCATGACCTGCTCGAAGGCCTCCGCCGGGTAGTCCCCGAGCGCCGCGACGGGCCCCAGGATGGCCGCGTTGTTGACCAGGATGTCGACCTTCCCGGCGGCGCGGGCCAGCTCCGCGACGTGCGCGGGATCGGTGACGTCCCCGCAGACGACCGTCGCGCCCGTCTCGGCGGCGACCTCGTCCAGCGGGGCGCGGCGGCGGCCGGTGATGATGACCTGGGCTCCGCGCGCGCTCAGCGCCTTCGCGAAGGCGCGGCCAAGGCCGGTGCCCCCGCCGGTGATCACGGCGGTGCGGCCGCTGAGCTCGGGGTCGGTGAAGGGCACGGTCATGGGATCGCTCCTCTGCGCACGATCTGCACGGACTCGACGCGGTCCCCGACCTGGATGGAGTCGAGCGCATCCCAGCCGAGGATGAGCTGCCCGAAGGCCGTGTAGTGGCCGGTCAGGTGGGGCTGCGGCGAGTGGGTGATGAACCACTGGGAGCCGGCCGTGTCCTTGTGGTCGCGGGCCATGCCGACGGTGCCGCGGCGGTACTCCAGCGGGCTGAACTCGTCGCGCAGCGTCCAGCCCGGGCCGCCCCAGCCGGTGTTGGTGGGGTCGCCGGTCTGGATGACGAAGTCGGCGACGACGCGGTGGAAGAGCACGCCGTCGTAGGTCGCCGCCTCCGCGAGCCGCACGAAGTTGGCCACCGCCGCGGGGGCGATGTGCGGGTAGAGCAAGACCGTCAGGTCGCCGCGGTTCGTGTGCACGATGGCGCGCTCGACGTCGCCGACGCCGAAGGCTGCGTCGGGCAGCGTCTGGAGGGGCTGGCTGATGGGCGGACGGCCCGTGCCGCTGCGCCCGGCGAGCTTGCCGAAGGCTTCGTAGGCGGCGAGGCGCACGTGGGGGTCGGGCTCGCGAATGGCCTCGGCGAAGAAGTCCGGCGGCACGCCCTCGCGCTCGGCCAGCGCCCGGACGACGCCGCGGCGCCGCTCCCAGTCGGCGGGCTCCGGGTGCTCCTTGTAGGCGGCCAGGAGGCGGGTGGTGATGTGGTCGCCCGGTCGGGCCGCGAGGGCCTCGGCCGCGATCGCCCCGAAGACCGGGTCCGGCCCGCCGAGCCAGGCCAGCAGCGGTGCTTCGGCCCAGGGCTGCTCGACCTCGCCGACGGCCTGGGCGGTGGCCAGCTGCACCCCGCGGGTTTCGGCGTCGAAGGCCTCCAGCGGCGGGGAGCTGGCGCCTTGGAGGTTCACCAGCAGCGACGCGGCGGCCGCGCGCGCCTGGGGCCCGGCTTCGGAGGCGAAGACCGCGGCGGCTTCGGCGAGGATCCGGGCGTCGTGCTCGTCCGAGGCGCCGGCGAAGCCGCCGAGCGCGCGCAAGCGGGGGGCGGCGAGGGCCGCGCTCATCGCGTCGGTGATCGCGGTCCAGACCTCGGGGGAGGGGTGCGCGGCGAGGGCGCCGAGCGCTTCGGTCGCGCTGGCTTCGTCTGCGCTCAGCGCGGCGAGCAGCGTGGGCACGTGCTTCGCTCCGGCGGCGCCTCGCACGGCGTTCAGGCGCTGCCGAGGGCTCAGCGTGCGGGCCCAGACGGCGTGGGCTCCCGGGCCTGCGGTGCGGCCGAGGGCACGCACGAGCCAGGCGTTGGCGTCGCTGTCCTCCTCGCTCAGGGCGGCGACCAGCAGGGGCTCCAGGGTCGCGCGGGCGTCCTCGTCGACCTGGCCGCGCGCGATGGACCACGCGGCCTCGAAGCGGAGCTCCGGCGCGGCCAGCAGGGCCCCGAGTCGCTCCACGTCAGCGAGCCCGAAGCTCAGGACGCCACGCTTGCTGCGCAGGCCCAGGGCGAGCACGGCTTCTCGGCGCAGCTCCAGGCGTTCCTCGAGCGCGAGGGCCCAGATCTGCTCGTCCGTGGAGTCGGTGCCGACCTCGCCCAGGGCGCGGATCATCGCGGCCGCGACGGAGTTCTTGCCGTCGCGCAGCTCG